>NZ_JAHGAH010000084.1:0-29603 GCF_030248475.1 Vibrio sp. D173a | reverse complement strand
CGCATACCTTCTTTCTACCGTAATTTTTCAAAGTAATTCCTCCAAAACAACACCAGACTCACCATTAGCAATCCTTTGGAGAAGGTTATTCATCTTTGTTTTTTTATTTATTGATGTTTCTTTATTTTGAATAGATCTGTTTTTGTTATTTCTATTCTCATGATTAACTATTTGATTAGACATATTATGCCCCTTTATAAAAATTATAATTAAGGTGCACTGAACATAATTATTTTTAGGATAGGTAATTAAGGAGATTACAGAGAGAAACTTGCTAGGGATGACACTGGAAAACTATCTTTATATTTTATCTTGAAACAAATCTTTGTCAGAGCAACTACCTCGCCATGCGTATGACGAGGCAGTTTAAATTCAATTGTAAGACTAAATAGTCGTTACATTTTCTGCTTGAAGACCTTTAGGACCTTTACCTACAGTAAAGGAAACCTGATCACCTTCAATTAGCTTCTTAAAGCCATCACCTAAAATGTTTCTGAAATGAACAAATAAATCATTGCCATTTGCTTGAGAAATAAAACCAAAACCTTTAGCTTCGTTAAACCACTTTACTGTACCAATTACTTGATTAGACATATTATGCCCCTTATAAAATTAAAATTAAGGTGCACTGAACATAGGTATTATTTTAGGATAGAGCATTAAGGAGATTACAGAGAGAAACTTGCTAGGGATGACGCTGGAAAACTTTCTTTATATTTTATCTTGAAACAACTCTTTGTCAGAGCAAGAACCACTATACAGACTAATTAAAAAAAATACACCTTTATTTTAAATTAATTTTTATATCATCTATTCACGCGCACTTTTTCACAAAGGGTTCACCTTGATCCCGACGTTTTACCGTCGAGAGCATTAAGCAATAAATCAATCATCCTGAAAAATGTCACTGCCCATGTATACGGTATGGGCAGTGATTAATTAATTTCTAGGTTTATTTACGTGTGTAAGATGCTTTTCCTACACTAACCCGTCATTGTAACGAACTCTTCAGAGCCCGTTGGATGGATAGCCACAACGGAGTCGAAGTCTGCTTTGGTTGCGCCCATCTTCATTGCTACGCCGAAGCCTTGAATCATTTCATCAACGGTGAAGCCGATGCCGTGTAGACCAACAACCGTCTCTTCTTCGCCAGCACATACTAGCTTCATCTTACATGGTTGACGGTGCTTAGTAACCGCTGTGTACATTGCAGTAAAGCCAGACGTGTAGACTTTGATGTTGTCTTTGCCGTACTTCTCTTCTGCTTCTTGAGTCGTTAGACCGATAGTGCCGATTGGTGGGTGGCTGAATACCACAGTTGGTACCAAATCGTAGTCCATCTTCGCGTTTGGTTTGTTGTTGAACAAGCGCTCAGAAAGTTGACGACCCGCTTTCACAGCTACTGGTGTTAGCTCGATACCGCCTTCCATGATGTCACCGACACAGTAGATGCTTTTCACGTTCGTTTCTTGGTATTCGTCTACCTTGATGTAGCCACGATCGTTCGTTGCAACGCCAGTTGATGCTAGGTTGATAGCGTCAGTTGCTGGGTGACGGCCGATTGCCCAGATTAGGGTATCAACGTTTTGGCTTTCACCGTTTTCTAGGTGCAGAGTTAGGCTGCCGTCTGCTTCTTTTACCACTTCTTTTGGCACTGAGTGGGTGTGCAGCGTTGGGCCTTCGGCGTCCATCACTTCGACTAGCGTTTCGATGATCATTGGATCGAAGCTACGCAGCGGTGATTCTTTACGAACGAATAGGTGTGTTTCTGTGCCAAGTGCATGCAGTACGCCAGCGATTTCTACCGCGATGTAACCTGCGCCGATCACTGCAACGCGTTTTGGTTGCTCAGCAAGCTCGAAGAAGCCGTTTGAATCGATGCCGTATTCTGCGCCTGGGATGTTTGGAATTGTTGGACGACCACCCACTGCGATCAGGATGTGATCTGCTGTGTAGTGTTCTCCGTTTACTTCTACCGTTTTCTCGTCAACAAACTTAGCGAAGCCTTTGATCACATTTACTTTGTTGTTACCAAGAACACGGTCGTAAGATTGGTGGATACGACCGATGTAAGCCTGACGACTCTCAACCAGTTTGCTCCAGTTGAACCCTTTTACATCTACATCGAAGCCGTAGTCTTCTGCGTATAGGTTCATTGCTTCTGCAACTTGCGCGCCGTGCCACATGACTTTCTTAGGCACACAACCAACGTTTACACAGGTACCGCCAAGGTCTTGAGCTTCGATAAGCGCTACTTTAGCACCGTACATTGCTGCACGGTTTGCTGATGCGATACCGCCGCTGCCGCCGCCGATACAGATATAATCAAAATGAGTCGCCATTACTTTCTCCAAGAGCTTATTAATTTTGTCTAACAACTACATTGGGGTGGTGGGTGATGAACTCAACATCCCAACATGAATTGTTACTCGCTCAAGTTTGCCGAAGCTAATTGAGCATGATCCGTTGTCCCTATCATAAATCGAGTCTCACTATTTCCTAAATGGGAAAAAGTGACATTGCTTATGACAAATAGCGATGAAAGGGTAGCAAAGCGGAATAAGGCGCTATTCCGCTAAGTGTTTTTCATGCTCAGGGTAGGGGGAAATCATTAACCGCAGCAGCTTGATGTGCCACAGCCTGACTGGGCTTGCATGTCTTTACCATCCGCAAGATAAGTGTTGGTGAGGTAGAAATCGCTAAACAGCTTTATGAAGTCTTCCGATACCGTCTTCTCTGCTAATCCTGATTCTAGGATGTGTTTTTGCCATGCCTGCATTTTTGGCAGACCACAGAAGAAGTCGTAACCAGAGTGCGCTTTGACGATGGCAGCACGATGCAGAAGTGGCAACCACGCCATGTCTACATTGCTTAGTTCATCGGATTTGAAGAACTTGGTTTCACCAGACAGTTGGTTTTCTGCTTTTTGGAACGCTTTGATCAGCTTCTCTGTTCGCTCTTCCAAGGTTGCTTGGTCTTTGCTACCCATGGTGCCGCACTGAGGCAAGTAGTGTTTTGAACCTAGGTAGCTCCATGTGCGATCCAGTGCGCGTTGTTCGTTTGTCACGCCTTGCTCTAATGGACCGTATTCGTCTTCGATGTATTCGATGATCGCATCCGATTCAAACAGCGCCGTGCCAGATTCTGTCACCATCACCGGTACTTGACCGTTTGGTGAGATGTCTAGGAACCATTGTGGCTTATCTTTTAAGCTGATGTATTCAATTTCGTAAGGGATCTGTATTGCTTCTAGTGCCGCAGTTACGCGTTGAACAAATGGGCAAATTTTAAAACTGATAACTTTAAGCATGGTCATTTCTCTCTATGGTTTAGCTTGTTTACATCCCTAAGACGCAGGCAAAAAAGAAAAGACGAAGCGCAGACGATAATTTTTGAAAAAATAAATAAAAAAAGCGCAACGAGGTCATCGTTGCGCTTTAAGGTTATGAAATTCAGTGTTTTTATTCAGGAACGATCCAGTCGACTTTCCAGTGCCCCGTTGCTGGCGCGATCGCTTCTTGCAGGAATGGCAGAATTTCTTTCATCTGGCTTTCCAGTTTCCACGGTGGGTTAATCACGATCATGCCTGATGCCGTCATGCCACGCTCGTTGGTGTCTGGAGAGACGCCCAATTCGATTTGCAGGATTTTGCGAATGCCCAGTCCTTCCAAGCCTTCAATCATATCTTCGATATCACAGCGGTTTACCACTGGGTACCAAATCGCGTAGATACCCGTTGCCCAACGCTTGTGGCTTTGGAAAATCGCTTGCACGACGTCGCGGTATTCTTTCGCTAGCTCGTATGGTGGGTCAATCAGCACCAAACCACGACGTTCTTGCGGAGGCAGACTGCCTTTCAGACGCTTAAAGCCATCTTCTTTGTAGATGCTTACTTGACGATCGCGGTGGAACTCTTGCTCTAGTAGCGGGTGATCGGCTGGGTGCAGCTCAGTCAGAACCATACGGTCTTGCGGGCGGATTTGCGCACGTGCAACGCGCGGTGAGCCTGGGTAGTAACGCAGCTTCTCACCGTTGTTCAACGTTTTGATTGAATCGATGTAGCTTGCGATCTCTTCAGGAATGTTTGGGTTGTCCCAAATGCGTGCGATGCCTTGTTTGTATTCGCCCGTTTTCTCAGACCATTCGTGAGTCAGATCGTAGCGTCCCACACCCGAGTGGGTGTCGTGATAAACAAACGGCTTATCTTTCTGCTTTAGTGCATCAAGAATGAGGCTTTGAACGATGTGTTTTACCACGTCAGCATGGTTGCCAGCGTGGAAGCTGTGGCGGTAACTTAACAAATTAAACTCTCGAAACACTCTTTGACTGAGTGTGGTCTGTGATTTTCGCGATATGGCGGTATTATACTCAAGTAACTTAAAGAAGTAGAACTTCGATTCAAATCAGTATCACTGATAGGGATTCGCTATTGAAATTTCTTTAAGTCACCCATACTTAGTATGAGTAAACAAACTGAACCTAAGTGGGATTGCGCCGCTCCAATAGAGTGCCAAACCGAACTTAGGCATAACAAGACTCAAGGACAGAGTAAGCGCTCTTTGACCCATTCGGTCATTGCTGCATCGAGAAAGGGAACGGAAATCCCCCCATCCATGTTGTCGGCTTGCCTGTGCATTGAGGTCGCCTACTGTTTTGCAAATACCATTAGGGTCTTTGCAAATGCGAATAGGCAAATACAGAGCCAAAACACAAAAGGAATTATTCATGTCTAATCCACTTCTTACGTTTACGGATCTTCCTCCGTTTTCGCAAATCAAACCAGAACACATTAAACCTGCAGTGGAGCAGGCGATTGCGGATTGTCGTGCCAAAATTGACGAGGTACTAAAAGACAACGCAAACCCAAGCTGGACCAGTGTGATCGCGCCAATTGAAGAAGCGGATGACCGCTTGAGCCGCATTTGGTCACCAGTGGGTCATATGAACTCAGTAGTGAACAGCGAAGAACTTCGCGAAGCTTACGAAAGCTGCCTACCAATCCTGTCTGAGTACGGTACTTGGGTTGGTCAGCACAAAGGTCTTTACGAAGCGTACAAAGCGATCAAAGCAAGCGAAGAGTACGCGACGCTAACGCGTGCACAACAGAAGACCATTTCGGATTCACTACGCGACTTCGAGCTTTCGGGCATTGGTCTACCATCAGACGAGCAACATCGCTACGGCGAAATCAGCAAGCGCATGTCTGAGCTGAGCTCAAAATTCTCTAACAATGTGCTGGATGCAACCATGGGTTGGACTAAGCACGTTGCCGACGAAAAAGACCTAGCGGGTATGCCAGAATCTGCACTTGCAGCGGCAAAAGCGGCAGCAGAAGCAAAAGAGCTGGATGGCTACCTCATCACGCTAGATATCCCATCTTACCTACCAGTTATGACGTACTGTGATAACCAAGACCTACGTAAAGAAGTGTACGAAGCGTACGTAACGCGCGCCTCTGAGCGTGGTCCAAACGCAGGTAAATGGGACAACTCAGAAATCATCACTGAGCAGCTAAAACTGCGTCATGAAATCTCTCGTATGCTGGGTTTCAACACTTACAGTGAGAAATCTCTGGCAACTAAAATGGCAGAGAACCCAGCGCAAGTTCTTGGCTTCTTGAACGATTTGGCGACCAAAGCGAAACCACAGGGTGAGCGCGAAATCGAAGAGCTACGCCAGTTTGCGAATGTGGAATTTGGTGTCAGCGAGCTAAACGTATGGGACATCGCGTACTACAGCGAGAAGCAAAAGCAGCACTTGTTCCAAATTTCGGATGAAGAACTTCGTCCTTACTTCCCTGAATCAAAAGCAGTAAGTGGTCTGTTTGAAGTGCTAAACCGCGTGTTTGGTATGACAGTGACAGAGCGTGAAGGCGTGGATACTTGGCACGAATCCGTGCGTTTCTTTGATATCTTCGATGGCGAAGGCACACTGCGCGGTAGCTTCTACCTAGATCTATACGCACGCGAACACAAACGTGGCGGTGCGTGGATGGATGATTGCCGTGGTCGTCGTGTGACGCTATCAGGCGAGCTACAAACACCAGTTGCTTACCTAACGTGTAACTTCAACCGTCCAGTGGGCGACAAGCCTGCACTGTTTACACACGATGAAGTCGTGACTCTGTTCCACGAGTTTGGTCACGGTATTCACCACATGCTGACGCAAGTAGAAACAGGCGCGGTATCGGGCATCAACGGTGTGCCTTGGGATGCGGTTGAGCTACCAAGTCAGTTCCTAGAAAACTGGTGTTGGGAAGAAGACGCGCTGGCGTTTATTTCTGGTCACTACGAGACTGGTGAGCCGCTACCAAAAGCGATGCTAGACAAAATGCTAGCAGCGAAGAACTTCCAGTCGGCGATGGGCATTCTACGTCAGCTAGAATTCGGCTTGTTCGATTTCACTCTGCACACAGAATACGACCCAGAAGTGGGTGCTCGTGTACTTGAAACCTTGGCAGAAGTGAAAGAGAAAGTGGCCGTTGTACCAGCGGTTGAGTGGGCGCGTTTCTCACACAGCTTTGGTCACATCTTCGCTGGTGGCTACAGCGCAGGTTACTACAGCTACCTATGGGCAGAAGTGTTGTCTTCAGATGCGTTCTCTCGCTTTGAAGAAGAAGGTATCTTCAACAAAGAAACCGGTCTGAGTTTCTTGAACAACATCCTAGAAATGGGTGGCAGTGAAGAACCAATGGAGCTATTTAAACGCTTCCGTGGTCGTGAACCAGAAATCGATGCGCTACTGCGCCATTCAGGTATCGCAGCGTAATCTCGATTGAGAATGAAAATGGGCAGCCAAGTGGCTGCCCATTTTTTTATTCGTAGATTCAACTTTTAGTATCTGACTCAGGGCATTATGGATTTACGCTGCGATTGATCGGGTTTTGCAGTGAAATCAGCGTTTCAGTGGATTGCACTTCATCGATCGCTTGAAGCTTATCAATCAAGACAAACTGCAGCTCCTCAATCGATTTGCACATCAATTTGACGAATATGTTATACGCGCCCGTGGTGTAGTAAGCTTCTACCACTTCATCGAGGGCATTGAGCTTTTCTAGCGCTGAATGATAGTCACGCGCGGCATTCAAGTTGATGCCAATAAAGCAACATACGTCGTATCCTAGCTTTTTAGTATTGACGATTACCTCAGTACCTTCGATGATGTCTGCCGCTTTCATTTTCTCTATACGAACGTGGATGGTCGCTGGGCTGACATTAAATTGTTTTGCCATTTCCGCGTAAGGCTTACGCGCATCCGCCATCAGAGTTTTGAGAATAGCGCGATCGAGGTCGTCGAGTTTAGGCAGGCTCGCATTCATACAATTATTTCCGTTGGGTATGAGGTTTGGAGTTCATTTTATACTCACAGCGGACAGGATTCACAAGGTTTAGGCAGGGATAACCGCGAGGTAGTTCTGAAGTCATGGAGTTGATGTGCCACTTTTTCTGTTTTTCATAGCGCTTATTTTCAGTGCTGTCGCCACGGCGCAAGAACAAAAAGTCCTCGTTGTTCACTCTTACCATCAAGGTTTTTTTTGGACCGATTCTATTCAACGTGGTTTCGCCCGGCAACTTGAGGGGCACCCGCTTGATATCCGTATTCTGTATCTTGATTCTAAGCGCAGTCAGAGCCAGCAATTCTTCAATCAGTTGGAATCCCTTTATCGTACTAAACTGAGTGAAGAGCATTTCGACGCGATCGTCGTCAGTGATAACAACGCACTCGCTTTAATGCAACGTCTGTCAGACGTGCTAGATAATACTCCTGTCATTTTCAGTGGCATCAACAATTACGATCCCTCTTTACATAAGGGATTGAGAGCCACAGGCGTGATTGAAGATGTGGACTTGCTTGCAAACCTTGCTCTTATCGAGCGATTGCATCCCAAGCACAAGCAGGTTCTTGTCGTCAGTGACCATTCTGTTACTGGTGCGGCACTTCGTGCTAAGATCGAGAATTTTCTCGATAATAATCCTATATATCGCGATAAAGTTCGCCACTTCATTCCTGACAGTGTTGAAACGTTAAAGCAAAAAGTGTCGAAAATGAACATCGATAACGTAGTGTTGTTCTGGACTTACTATCGAGATATCCATGGCAATATCGCGACCGATAAAGATTGGCGTGATATCAACCAAGCCTCCAATGCTCCTGTATTTATGGTGCATGATGTTGGACTCGGGCATGGCGCGGTTGGTGGTGTTATTCAAAGCGGTTACCGCCAAGGTTTTGAGGCGGCGAAGTTGCTGACGCAAGTCCTCGATAACCCAGCACAGCCTTTGCCTGCGGTGGTGAGTGCAGAGTCGGACATCAAACTCGATTATCAATCGGTGGTGCGTTGGGGCTTAGGAGTAGAGCAAGAAGCCTCATCGGCATTCTTCAATAAGCCCGCAGAGTTTACTGAGCGGTACGCACGAGAAATCAAACTGTTTGGCAGTGTTTTGGTGGCGATGACCATCATTATTTTGCTGCTCAGCTACTATTTACAGCGAATTCGTCGCAGTGAGAGCATCGCCCGTGAAAGCCAAGCGATTTTAGAGTCGGTTTTTGACCAGAGTATGCAGTACATGGGTATTCTCGACCAACATGGTTTGCTCAAATCAGGTAACGATCGTCTGCAATCTTTATTTAATCGTCAAGAAATGCGTGTCGATCGTCCACTTTGGCATCACAAAGACTGGAGTGAGGAAGCGCGCCAATTACTCGCCAGCTATTTTCACTCTAGTCATCGCCAAGTGGCCACTTTTGAGGCTGAAATCTGGAACAAGGAACACGGTGCTATGGTGCTGGAAGTGTCTCTCAAACCGTTTTCACAACAAGTGGCGAACCAAGAGCAATATTTGTTTGAAGCTCGCGATATCACCAGCCGTAAAGCGATGGAAGACAAGCTCTATCATCGCGAATCAAGTCTGCGTAATTACTATGAGCAGCAGCCTGTGATGATGGTGACACTCGATAGCAATAACCGCGTGCAAGAGGTGAATCACTTTGCTCAGCAGCTTTTAGGCTATCAACCGTTGGATATGCTGGGGCATTACTTATATTCATTCTACTGCGATGAAAAAGCACTCTATCCACGCCAAGTTTTGTTGCAGCCACAGCAGGTGATGAACGGGGTTTGGCGTCGAGAAATCGAATATCGTCATGCCGATGGTCATAGCGTATGGGTACGTGAAAACATTCGCCCATTAAGAGATTCCGACCAATTGTTGATCGTTGGGGAAGACATCACCGAGACAAAGAAGCTCGCCAAGCAGCTCGAATATCAAGCGCGCTACGACTTACTGACCGATACCTACAATCGCAACTACTTCGAGCTAGAGCTGCAAACGGCGCTGAGAGAAGTAGAAAGCCACCGTCGAGTGCATGCGATGTTGTACCTCGATCTTGATCAACTCAAAGTACTCAACGACACAGTAGGCCACGATGCGGGTGATGCCGCGATCCAGTTCTGTGCCAGCATGTTAGAGGAAGTCTTGCCATACAACGCGGTATTGGCGCGCATGGGCGGTGATGAATTTGCGGTGTTATTGAAAGACTGCGATGAGCACGGCGCGATTAATATTGCTAAGCAGATCATCTCTACGTTGGGTGAGCAGATTTTCCGTTGGGAAGACACGCAACTGTTTATGAGCTGCTCGGTGGGCGTTCGCATCATCGACCATACGGCAGAGACGCCACAAATGGTGCATGCTCAGGCGGACTCGGCTTGCCATGCGGCGAAAGAGCAGGGGCGTAACCGCTATAACTTGTTTAGCTTGGACAACGAAGAGTTGCGACACCGCCAGTTGGAGATGCAAAGCGTTAATTTGGTGCATGAGGCGCTATCGAGTAAGCGTCTTGAACTGTTTGCTCAGCGTATTTTGAATTTGAGTGGTGAAGGTTCACCATTGTGTTTTGAGATTTTGGTGCGTATTCGCAATGCTCAAGGCAACTACTTATCCCCCGGCGTCTTTGTCCCTGCCGCTGAGCGTTACAACATTGCTCACTGGATTGATAAACAAGTGATTAGCCAAACTTTAGAGTGGTTTGAAGCGCGTCCAGAAGTCGTGGAGCAGCTCGGTCGCTGTGCGATTAACTTGTCTGGTCAATCAATGGGTAACCAAGAGTTTATCGACTTCCTTCTAGCACGTTTGCAGTCGTCTTCGATTCCTTGTGAAAAAATCTGTCTAGAAATCACTGAAACGGCAGCGATGAGCAACATCGATCAAGCGCTCGACGTCTTCACTCGTGTTAAAGCGCTGGGATGCTTGATTGCGTTGGATGATTTTGGCTCCGGTTTATCGTCTTTTGGCTACTTAAAGAAACTTCCTGTCGATATCGTGAAAATTGATGGCCTTTTCGTGCGAGATATCAACGTAAACGAGATGGATCGCGTGATGGTGCGGTCAATTAAAGATTTAGCCAAGCAAATGGGTAAAGTCACGGTGGCAGAGTTTGTTGAGAATGACCAAGTTAGAGCGTGTTTGGTCGATCTTGGCGTCGACTATGGCCAAGGTTATGGCATCGGTCATCCTAAGCCTCTGGCTGAGCTAGTCAACGAACTCCAACAACTTGAGCCCAAGAGTAGAAAGTCATCTAACTTATCCCCAGCCTAGCAATTAGAGGTGGGTTGGGTATACACTCAGCGCCAGTTAAACCGATTTTTACTGGAGCCTCCTTTTGCAACTGCAATTGATTTGTGAAGACCCATCTCAACAGTCTCACCTTGATGAACTCGCTGCGCGTTGGCAGCTCTCTCACACTGACGACAGTGACTTTGCCCTAGTCCTAACGACTGAGCGCTTAGAGCTGCGTAAAGTGGACGAGCCAAAACTGGGTGCGATCTTTGTTGATTTGATTGGTGGTGCAGTCGGGCATCGTCGCAAGTTCGGCGGCGGTAAAGGTCAGGCGATTGCGAAAGCCGCAGGTTTGAACAAAGGCGCAACTCCAACCGTACTGGATGGCACAGCGGGTTTAGGGCGTGATGCGTTCGTATTGGCGTCGCTAGGCTGTAAAGTGCAAATGGTAGAGCGTCATCCGGTGGTCGCTGCATTGTTGGATGACGGCTTGGCACGTGCGAAACACGATCCAGAAATCGGGACTTGGGTATCAGAGCGCATGTCTTTGATTCACGCTTCTAGCCATGACGCACTGGAGCAATTAGCGCAAGATAAAGACTTTCTCCAGCCCGATGTGGTTTATCTCGATCCAATGTACCCGCACCCTGAAAACAAAAAGAAATCGGCATTAGTGAAGAAAGAGATGCGTGTCTTCCAATCTTTGGTTGGTGCAGATCTTGATGCAGATGGTTTGCTGGCTCCAGCAATGGCATTGGCGAGTAAGCGTGTAGTGGTCAAGCGCCCAGATTACGCAGACTGGCTTGATGAGCAAAAGCCAAGCATGGCAATCGAAACCAAAAAGAACCGTTTCGATGTGTATGTGAAGGCATCAATGGCGTAACTCGCCTAAACGCCTGACGACAAAAGCTTCTCCTCACAGCGCCTGATTTGGCGCTGTGTTTGTATCTGGCGTTTACTCCGCTTATTGATACTTTTCTCTTGCTAATTCGGCATACTGACTGTATATCTAACTAAGAATTATTATTATTACACTTGTGTGATGTCGTAGAGTAAGACCGTCGAGAATTGGGAAGCTGGAGTAGTAGCATGGCGAAACGATTATGTAAGATGAGCCGCAAACAGATTGCTGAAAGTCTGGGTGATATTCACCGTCTAGTGGTGGCGCCTAAGTTTGTCTGTCGCTCTTGTGCCCGTTCTTCTGCCTCGAAAGATACCTTGTGTAAGCCTGCTGCGATTCCTCCTCAAAAATGCCAAGACAAGCCGCTGTCCGAGCAACAGGCTTGTGGTTTGTTAGTGGAAGCACTGCCCACTTCGTCCTTGACTCAAGATACCCCAATTATCATGGTGCCAGAACAAAGCGCAGAGAAAGCCGCGATCGTGAAGCGTGTAGTGGAACGAGTGAAAGAGAAAAAACTGGCAGCAAAAGTCGCAGCCGTAACCTCAACAACTAAGCTAGAGGCGCCAGCAATGTTTGATTTATCAGATAAGAAAGCGCTGAAGAAGGCGAAAAAAGCGGTCAAGAAACATTATAAACAGCAGAAGAAGTTGCTTAAGTTAGCCAAAAAGCAGCAAAAATTGCTAAAACGCCAACGCAAGCTTGAAGCGCGAAATGCCAAACTAGAGGTGTTGCTACCAACGCCACCAAACACGTTGATGAGCACAAGCTCGCAAGCCAAAGTGCATTAATCGAATCACATCAAAAAAACGCTCTCCAGTTGGAGAGCGTTTTTTGTTTTTCGGGAATGAATCTGGCTACTTGTTGGCGTAACTCATCTCTACGCGTTTTTTCACCCAAGTTTCGTTAATCCACAGCGATAGCATGATGATTGCACCACCAATGGCAAGTCGCGTCACATCGACATCGCGGTTCCAAATCACGATATTCACAATCAAACCAGCAGGGACGAGTGCGTTGTTCATTACCGCAAGTGCACCAGCATTCACCATGGTTGCGCCTTTGTTCCACGCGAAATAACCAAAACCCGATGCGATCAAACCAAGGTAAGTCAGAATGCCCCATTGCGTTGCTGTGGTTGGCATCTTATCTAAGTTCCCCATCAGAGCAAAAGCAACGGTTGCCACACACAGTGCACCTAAGTAGAAGTAACCAAATACTGTGTGCTGTGGCAGCTCAACCGATTCGGTTTCCATAATGTACTTGTAGCCGACCTGACCGATGGCAAAACACAGGTTCGCCCCTTGCACGACCAAAAAGCCCATCAAGAAGTTCTCATTGATGCCCGCAAACTTAATCCACGCCGCGCCCAGTACCGCAATTGCCGCCGTAACCAAATACCAAGGCGAGAATCGACCTTTCAAGAAGTCATAAATCAAGGTGACGTAAATAGGGGTAAATACGGTGAACAGCAGTACTTCTGGTACAGAAAGGAGTAGGAAAGACCGGTAGTAGAAGCAATACATTAAGCCGAGTTGGAAGCCGCCCACGATCATCAATTTCGCGATCAGCGATTTGCTTACGCCACGGAATTTTAAGAAAGGAATGAAGACCAAGCTTGCCAGCGCAACGCGCATGAAAACTGAGAACCAAGAATCTACCTGACCGGCAAGGTAAACGCCGATCAGGCTAAATGAGAATGCCCAAAGTAGGGTAACTGCGGATAGATAAGCCATGGATGAGAATCTTTATCAACAACAAATGTGCCCGCAGTCTAACCAAGTTTTAAGGTCGAGCCAACGCAAATCAGTCTTTTAGCGGTACGACCAGCATGTCGACAGGTGAGCAGTTAATAAGCTGACGCGTCGAAGAAAGAATCTTGCTCCAGAAATCTTGGTGATGACCACAAACCACCAAATCAATGTTGTAGTCCTGAATGGTATCGCAAAGCTCGTTACTCAAATCACCGCTACCGACTAACGTATGCGTGATTGGGTACTCTGCGTATTCTTCAAAATTCGCTAATTGTGTACGAGACGCTTCCATCGCTTGGTGCTGCGCCTCCGCCATGTTGATGTCGATAAGCCCGGTGTAAAGCTCGGCGTAATTCACATCGATATGAATGAAAGAGACTTTCGCATCCAGAGGTTTAGCCAGCGATACGGCTTTCTTAATCAACACTTTACTGTCGTCTGAGAGGTCGACTGCCACAAGTATGTGTTTGTAACTCATATTGCTATCTCCTTGATAAGGTCATAGTGTCAGATTAGCACTAAGTGTCAGAAAATTTTGCTGAAGTGATCTCATATCAATATCGTAGGTATAAAGTCTTGCCTCAGTAATCATGTTATAGTGGCGCAAAACGCATGCATATAAATAGGAGTTAACATGCTGTCTCAAACTATGGTTGAACAATTGAATGAGCAAATTAACCTAGAATTTTTCTCATCCAATCTATACTTACAAATGAGTGCTTGGTGTGAAGACAAAGGTTTTGAAGGTGCGGCTGAATTTTTACGCGCTCACGCCGTAGAAGAAATGGAGCACATGCAACGTCTTTTCACTTACGTGAGCGAAACTGGCTCAATGCCAATCCTAGGTGAAATTGAAGCACCAAAGCATGACTTTGCTAGCCTGGGCGATGTTTTCCGTGAAACCTACGAACATGAGCAAATGATCACGGAAAAAATCAATAAATTGGCACATGGTGCATTTACAAGCCAAGACTACTCTACGTTTAACTTCCTACAGTGGTACGTGGCTGAACAGCACGAAGAAGAGAAGTTGTTTAAAGGGATTTTAGATAAGATCGAATTGGTTGGTGAAGATGGTAAAGCATTGTTCTTCATCGATAAAGATCTAGCACAAATGGCGAAAGAAGGTTCATCTTCAATTATGGATGCTCCAGCTGCATAACGCGTTCTCAACGCGCTAAGTAGCGGGTTAAGGGCGAAGCATTGATCGTCTTTATCTCTTGAGCATCATTGAAGATGTAGGGAGGAAAAGATGATCAGTGGAGACACAATCTTATTTGCGCTAATGGTGGTAACAGGGCTCAACATGGTCCGTTATCTCACCGCTCTTCGTTCTCTTATACACATCATGCGTGAAGCGCATCCTTTGCTTTATCAGCAAGTGGATGGCAATGGATTCTTCACCACCCATGGTAACGTCACCAAACAGGTGCGGTTGTACCATTACATTAAGAGTAAAGAATATCACCATCATCACGATGAGATCTTTACCGGCAAGTGCGAAAGGGTGCGTGGGTTATTCATTTTATCGACCGCATTACTTGGTGTAACCCTACTGGCAGCCTTCATTTTATAGGCCAGCAAGCAGTGCTTGGAATTTAAGCGCTTTTCCCTCTCGACTTTTGTCGTTAGAATAGCGCCAGCAGAAAGCAAGGATGTGCATCACGCACATCCTTTTTTATTTTTGGATTTTGGACATACCAATCTAAATAAGTAATTGAGCGTTACCCATGAGTAAGAAATTTGATGTTGTTGTAATCGGTGCAGGTGCGGCGGGTTTGATGTGTGCAGCAGAAGCAGGCAAACGCGGACGCAGTGTGCTCGTGCTGGATCATGCGAAAAAGCCAGGACGTAAAATCCTTATCTCAGGTGGTGGTCGTTGTAACTTCACTAACTACGACGTCTCAGCGAGCAACTACTTATGCCAAAACCCACATTTCGTGAAATCGGCATTGTCTCAGTACACCAACTGGGACTTTATCTCGATGGTCAGCAAGCATGGCATCGAGTTTGAAGAGCGCGATCACGGACAGCTGTTCTGTGTTGATGCATTTACCGCAAAAGACATCGTTAAGATGCTACTAGCAGAATGCGACATGCCAAATATCCAACAACGCTACCAATGCGATGTACATTCGATCGAGAAAACCGATGCGGGCTTCCGTCTGCATGCGGGTACTGAAAACATCGAATGTGAATCTTTGGTGGTGGCTACCGGCGGTCTGTCGATGCCTAAATTGGGCGCGACGCCATTCGGCTACAAGATTGCTGAGCAGTTCGAGCTTCCAGTAATTACCACTACGGCAGGTCTGGTGCCATTTACGCTGCACAAAGAAGACAAAGAAGATTTCGCTGAACTATCGGGCATTGCGATTCCAGCAGAAATTACGGCGCAAGACGGCACCATGTTCAAAGAAGCGCTGCTGTTTACTCACCGTGGCTTGTCTGGTCCATCGGTGTTACAGATCTCTTCATTCTGGCGAGCGGGTCAAAAGGTGACGATTAACCTCGTACCAAACGACGACATCGCCGAACTGCTAGAACGCAGCCGCGAGAAGCACCCGAACCAATCTCTAAAGAACACGCTAGCAAAAGTGCTACCAAAGCGTTTGGTTGAAGTGCTGATTGAACGTAAAGAATTGGCAGACAAACCACTTAAGCAGTTCAACCAGAAAGAGATGGCAACCATCGTTGAGCGTCTGGAAAACTGGGCGGTTGCACCAAATGGCACAGAAGGCTATCGCACCGCAGAAGTGACCTTAGGCGGCGTAGATACCGATCACCTGTCTTCAAAAACCATGGAATGTAAGAACATCAAAGGTTTGTTCTTCATCGGCGAAGTGATGGACGTAACTGGCTGGTTAGGTGGTTATAACTTCCAATGGTGTTGGTCGAGCGGTTTTGTTGCTGGTCAGTGGGTGTAGTTAACAATTTCTCCGCAATAGCGATGGACTCATAATGACGACCATCGCTGCTGTTCAATACCATCTTAGACTTTACCGAAAGCTAAGGGCTTATGATGCTTTGCTTGTTGGAGGGTTGCTTAGTTCTACACAACGGCCTCGATATAAAATCTCACTGTTTGGGTCGCGATTATCGGTCACTAACAGTTCAGAACTGTTTTTAAGCGTTTGCCACTCAGTTGGCGACATATAGCGGACGTTATTTACATTTTCTAGGCTATCAATGAGTTTGAGCTCACCGGTATTTCCATCTCTCATCCACACCATTGCTCTATCCATAGGTACTTTCGCCATCGCACGATTTCGCTGCATGCGGATGCTTGATTGCCCGGGCTTTTCTCCTTGATAGGCGACCAAAGCAAAATGGTCTTTTTGGCTCTCAGAAGACATCATGGCTAAGTAACTAATAGGGCGCACCTGTGCGATTTCTGTTGGTTGCGAGGTTGGTGATACAAAAGGTTGTAGCGACAACCCTATGAGCAGAGAAAAAGCCATGCTAATAGGGAGCCACCACCAACGCATAGTCTGAGTCTGCTTCGATGGTTTGATTGTTTGGGATGCGATGTTTTTCCATACTTGGCGTGGCGGAGGTTTCAAGTTGCCTTCAGAATGTGTCATATCGATTGCTGGGGTTAAGCTAGACAAATGCTGATGCCAAAGGTCGATGTGTTCCCACCAAGTGGGATCTGATCGCATGAGGGTTTCCAACCTCTTTCGTACGAGTGGCGTTAATGTTCCCAGAACGTATTCGCCGGCGAGTTTATCTCTTAGCTCTTGATTTTGATAACGTGCGTTTTTTAATTGGTTAGGCATCGTTTTAGCTCCTGTAAACCTCGGCGAATCCACGATTTCACTGTGCCAAGTGGAGTGCTCACATGGTGGACGATCTCTTGATGACTCATCCCGTGCTGATAGGCCAAGATAATCGCATTCCTTTTTTCTTCAGCGAGCGAGTTTAGGCAGTATGATAAGTTGGCTCCTGAGTCAGATGTTACTTCGAGAGCGACCTCTTCGGGGGGCTTTACCAGTTGTTCTTCCCCTCGGTTGTTCCGCTTTCTAATTTCATCTATAGCGAGGTTTCTCATACTTTGGCATAACCAAGCCCAAGGGTGATTTACTGGATATTGCTGGTTGTTGTGCCAGAGCTTTACGAACCCCTCTTGAAGTATATCTGCTGCAACGTGTTCGTCTTTAACGACGCCGAGGATAACGTTGAAAAGCCGGGTACTGGTTAACTGGTATAGCGCTTCGAACGCAGTTTGGTCACGAAGCGCTACTTGGGAAAGCAGTAAACCTATCTTATGTTTATCGGTGTTCACGCTTTCCTCATTATTGTTCTACAATGTGCCAGACTTGTTTTACGCCATTCCCGCTAGTGTCGCCGAGCTTTTGATCTTTTATCCAACGATAAAGGGGTTTGTTGTGATATGTCCATTGATATGAGTCGTCGTTGCGCTGAGTCACACCAAATCCTCCCGTCAGCTTTAGATTTTCTATCCCCTTTTGAGTTATCTCTGTATCCACAAGAGCAGGTGGCCACTTAGAGGCGCAATCATCGTAGCAAACAGATTGGTTTGGCTTATCTTTATCAAAGGTATAGAGAGTCTTATTATGGCTATCGACGAGATAACGTTGCTTACCATCATTGAACAGTCTGATGGTGACATCATCCGCTCGGGCTAGTGGCCAAACGCCTTTGATGCCCGCACCTGTGATCTCTCCTTTCTGAGAGTCTTTAAGCCAGCGATAAAGTGGTTTTCCGTTCAAAGCCCATTGTTTGTTGCCGTCTTCTCTTGTTATTTGGCTGAAGCCTGCTTGCGTACCGAAGTGCTTGCTGGATTGTGCGGTTACAAGAACAGGCGGCCATAACTTCTCACATTGGTCAGTACATACAGATTTCCCAACAGGATCTTTGCTAAAGGTATAAAGTGATTTGCCTGAGGCATCGGTGTATACCTCTCCAACTGACGTAGTTGTTGTTGGCGCAGCAAAACTAGTTGAGGTGACCAGTAATGCCGAAAATAATAGTTTTTTCACAGTCGTTTTCCTTATTAACGAGTCCAACCTTCGCGAGTGAAAAAGGTTTCTCCCTCACTGCTGTTAACGAAATCAATGAAAGCTTGAGTTTGTGGATCTGCACCTTTTGCCTTTGCTAGTGTGAGATCTCGGTAGATGCGTCTTTCTGGCTCAATTTCTACATAGTCGACTTTATCGGCATGGTTGAGCGGCCAGTGAATCCAAGTGATCCACGCATCAGCCTTTTGTTGTTGAAAAGCTTTGAAACTTGCTCCGCTGCCTTTGGCGTAAGCAATGATTTTTTTGCGAAAGTTCTGTACGTCAGCCAGTGAACCCGTGCGTCCTGCGACATCTTCCCAAACGCCTGTACCGGAAGTGTTGTAAACCCCTAGACCTTCAGTCACGACTATTCGCGCTGGTTTTTCGAGTAGGTCTTTAATCCCGTTGATATTTTTTGGGTTCCCCTTTGGGACCGCAATCACTGCACGGCGCAAGTACACTGGCTCAACATCTTGATCGGTAATAAAGGGGTAGGTTTCAACAAAAGCGCTCATGGATTGTTCTGCGGATCCAAAGATTAAGTCAGCATTTTTCTGTGCATCTTTCGTCCACTTTGATTCAGGTCCAGCGATCACGTTTACCGTCACCTTACTTTTTTTACTGAAAGCTTCTGCGGCATGACGGAGAGCGGTGTCGGGGCCTCCTGGGCCATAGACATTGATTTCTCCATCGTTTGGTTTATGGATAATGCTCGGGTCGAGCAGTGGTGACGCCAGTGTTGAAGTACTGGTGAGCAGAGCGGTCAATCCTGCCGCGATTATGTGATATTTCATGTTTTCTCCTAACCATTAATGTAAACAAGCGGATAAGAGACGAAAGAAACGGTCGATTGGATGCGGGTAAGTAAAAAATTTTTGTATAACTAAAAATGGGCGCGTTGTTCTGGGAAGTAACCATTTGTAGAGAAAGTGAAAGACCGAGTCAGTGCTCGGTCTTTTTTTATTTAAACAACTTCTCGGCGCGAACTGGGGCGCTAAAGCGGAAGCCTTGTCCGTAGATGCAGCCGCGCTCGAATAAGTATTGGGCTTGTTCGTCGGTTTCGATGCCTTCGGCAACTACTTTCAATGACAGGGTTTGCCCCATCGCAATGATGGCATTCACGATCGCATTGCTGTCGGTGTTGCTTGGAACATCGCTTACGAAAGAGCGGTCGGTCTTCAACTTATTGATTGGCAGACCTTTGAGGTAAGACAGTGACGAGTAACCGGTACCAAAGTCATCAAGAGAGATCTCAATGCCGAGTTCGCGCAGTAAATTCAGTGATGCGATGGCTTGTTGTGGATCGATCAGTAGGAAGCTTTCGGTGATTTCCAGCTCTAGACGGTGCGCCGGGAATTCAGTCTCTTTGAGAATTACACCAAGTTTGCTGATGAAGTCTGATTGTTGTAGCTGAAGAGCGGATACATTCACCGCGAGCTTGCCAAATTCAATGCCGTTATCCAGCCATGCGCGACCTTGCAAACAAGCTTGCTCCAAGACCCATTTACCAATGCTTTGAATCAAGCCGGTTTTCTCTGCAATCGGGATAAAGTCCGCTGGAGAAATCATCCCAAGATCGGGATGCTGCCAACGCAGTAAGGCTTCTACGCCAACCAGTTCGTTGGCACTTAAGTTGTATTGCGGTTGGTATGCTAAATGAAGTTGGTTTTTCTCAATCGCTTCATGCAGAGCAGACTGCATACGCACGTGAGATACGGATTTATCGGTCAAATCTGGTGAGTAGAATGCGTAGCCGTTACGACCGTTTTTCTTCGCTAAATACATGGCAGTATCGGCGTTCTTGAGCAAGGTTTCGCTATCTTGTCCGTCTTGAGGATAACGCGCCACGCCTACGCTGGTGGAGATACGTAAAGATTCGTTCTTACTGACTTCAAAAGGACGGTTGAAAAGGCAGAGTATGTCCTCAATGGTGTCGATCAGCTGCGAATCCGACTCGATATTCGGCAATATAATCACAAACTCATCGCCACCAATACGTGCTACATGAGCGCGTAAGTGCAACACATCTTGCAGACGTTCAGCGAGCTTAGTCAGGAGCTGGTCGCCACAGAAGTGCCCCATACTGTCGTTGATGTGCTTGAAGTGGTCGATATCGAGGAACAGGGTCGCAAACGCGTGTTGATGTTGCTTACCACTCTCGATGTGCTGTTCGAGCAAGCTGATCAAATGGGTACGGTTAGGCAGGTTGGTCAATGGATCGTAAAAGGCCATGCGTTGCAGTTTTTCTTCATGAGCTTTACGTACCGAGATGTCCTCGAACACACAGATGTAGTTAATCAGATGGTTTTTATCGTCCATCACCGCGCTGATGGTGGCGAGCTGCGGGTAAATGCTGCCATCTTTTTTACGGTTGATGAATTCGCCTTTCCATTGCCCCTTACTTTCTAATTGACGCCACAACTGTTGATAAAATTTGCTGTCATGGTGCCCAGAGCGCAGGATGTTGGGATTCTTACCGATCACTTCTTCGGCTGTGTAGCCAGTGATGTGGGTGAAGGCGCTGTTCACATCGAGAATATTGGCTTTACGGTCGGTGATCACCATCCCTTCGTGGGAGTTATCGAAGATTTTCGACGCCAATGACAACTGAGTTTCCACCATCTTTCGACGAGTGACGTTACGTGTCATGCCTAAAATGCCGACGAGCTCACCGGTTTGGCTGCGGATTGGCGATTTGATGGTTTCCAACCAGGTTGGGTTGTTGTTGTCATCAATGAGAGTGCATTCTTCGACGGTATTTTGGCTGCCAGTCGCGATCACCAACTGGTCGGTATCAATGAACTTCTTCGCTCGACGACTGCTAAACAACTCGAAGTCATTCTTGCCAACAATTTCACTGCCCGTCATTTGCCAAGAGTCTTCAACGCTGCGGTTGGTCATCGCATAACGACCATCGGTACTTTTTATCCAAGTGTGGTCTTCTAAGCAGTCGATGAACTCTTGCAGTGATGGCAGTAACTCTGGCAATTGAACATCGTGGCGCTTCTGCTCTTTATGATAAGTCTGAGCAACATCAAAGCCGATGCGTCCCGCTAATGCGCTTAACCACCCAGAAATAACAGTATTTTGCTCAGTTGGATGAACTAAGGCGAGCGCAGCAAACAGTTCTCCGCTCGGCAGCCATACCGGGCAGTAACTCAAGGTTTGGCTTTGAAAGGGCGTTTGTTCAACAACGAGTTGAGGATAGGTAAAGCACTCAGTGGCAGGATCGAGAATCGCAACGACTTCACGATGATGCTGCGGCGATGTGGCTACCTCACTCAAACGCCATTGGCGAGTGTAGCTGAACGTATAAAGCTGACCGTGCGCCTGTGTGGCATCACAGCATTGTTGCAGAGCCTGTTTCCAGTCAGTCATCAATGCAGGGGAGATAGCGAAGCGAAACATAATTAATAAAGCATCCTGAAACGCCCTTGGATTTGAATTTTGAACATCTGACTAGACGTAAATATCGGGCTTTGGCTATATCGTATCCAAAGCCCAGACAAATCCAAGCAAGGAACACTTCATTAATCGGGTAAACTGTTAGCTAGCTCTCTTTTTTATAAATCGCGTCTCATTTTTGCAATGGTTTCGGGCGATGTTACTGAGCGTTGTTTGCCTGTTTTTGCTGCTTGCCAAACCTCACTTGTTGAATGACCAAACCGCTGATGATCAGCACCAAGCCAATCAAAGTGGATGGATGAATCTCTTCGCCAATGATAGTAGAAAGCAGCATGAGTGAGATGAACGGTGAAGCAAAAATCAGATTGCTGATGCGCGCTGTGTTCTCGGTTAACTTCAGTGCAGATAGCCATAACACGAAGGTTACGCCCATCTCAAACAGACCAACGTAGGTCACTGCCGCCCAACCTTTCGTGGTGATCTGGCTCCAATTTGCGCCTTCGTAAATGCTTAAGCCAATCGCAAAGGGAATCGCCACCAGAAAGCCCAATAGTACACCTACTACAGGGTCGGCTTTGTTTTTGGTGTTGAGAATCCAGTAACTTGCCCACAGCAATGTAGAAAGCAGCGCTAGCCCGACACCAAGTGGGCTTTCGAACTCCATTCCCAACACATTGCCTTTGGTGGCAATCACGATAACGCCCAAGTAACTAAAACCACAAGCAATCCAGTCTTTGCTGCGGATCTTCTGACCTAAGAAAACCGCTGCCATTAAGGTGAGTGTGATCGCCCAGCTGTAGTTGATTGCCTGCGCTTGAGAGGCTGGCAGTAAGTCGTAGGCTTTAAACAGAATAAGGTAGTACGCTAGCGGGTTAATCAGCCCAAGTAGTAAGTAGTACCAAGGGTTGGAAAGGAATGTTGAGCTGAGCTGATTCAACTTCCCCTGTACACCACATACCATGATGAGTGCGATGGCCGAGACAATACTCGCCATGGTCAGCATCTGAATCGGTGTGAATTCCGCCAAAGTCAATTTAAATGCGGTCGCTACTGTTGACCAAAGTAATACCGCTGATAGCCCAAATCCTAGGGCGCGACGCTCGTTCATGATGCCTCTGTGTGATGATGTACCGCTCATTGCTGTTGGTTTGAGCTAGTGTGAGAATGTTGTACGGAGCGCCTAGTGTATGCGAGGATTTTTCATGCAACAAACTGGACATTTATCCAGTATGTAAATACCATTATTAGAGATAAAAAACACAGGCTAACTCGCTATTATGCAATGGATTCTTGAGCATCAATCTCTCATTTTGTCTTCTCTTTTTACCGCGACCATCAGCGGTGTTGCAGTGGGTTGGTTGGTCAAACAGCGCTTTGCCACACAAACTCAATTGCTCGAACAACAGCTCTCCTCTGAAAAACAGCTTCATCAACAACAACTTGAACAGGTGAAGCAAAACCTCTCCGATGCGCAGCAGGAATTGGATGAGCTCGATGATGAACGCGATAAAGCGGCATTCGAGGTGCGCCAAACTCATGGTAAATTGATGGCGGCGATGGAAAAACTGCGCTATTTCGAAGCTGTGAAGCAAGAGCGTCAGCAGTATTTTGATGAGCTAGGGCAGATGCGTGAACACAAATCGCGCCTTGAAACTCAGCTTCGTGAGCAGCAAGCGCGCCACGAGCAAATCAACCAAGCCAATGCGGAAAAACTGCAAATTCTTGAGCAAGCAGAAACGCGTTTGAAGCAGCAATTTGAGCACTTAGCGAATCAGTTGTTTGAAGAGAAAACCGCCAAAGTCGACATGCAAAACCGCCAGAGTTTGGAAGGTTTGCTGTCTCCACTGAAAGAGCAGTTAGAAGGGTTCAAAAAACAAGTTAACGACAGCTTCAGCCAAGAAGCCAAAGAGCGTCACACCTTGGTGCATGAGTTGAAGAACCTGCAACGTTTGAATGAGCATATGACCAGAGAAGCGGTCAATCTGACTCAAGCTTTGAAAGGTGACAACAAACAGCAGGGCAACTGGGGTGAAGTGGTTCTGGCTCGTGTCTTGGCAGAATCTGGTTTACGTGAAGGGCACGAGTATCAAACTCAGGTGAGCTTGCAAAACGAAGCCGGCAAACGCTATCAACCGGATGTGATTGTTCACTTACCGCAAAACAAACAAGTGGTGGTCGATTCGAAAATGGCGTTAGTGGCGTACGAGCGCTACTTCAACGCAGAGAACGACATTCAACGTGAGCAGGCGCTAAGTGATCACCTAGCCGCGCTGCGCGCGCACATCAAAGGCTTGAGTCTTAAGGATTACCACCAGTTAAAAGGCATACAGAGCTTAGATTATGTGTTGATGTTTATTCCGGTGGAACCTGCATTCCAAGTTGCGATTCAAGCTGACCCAAGCTTGGTTAAAGATGCAATGGAACAAAACATTATTTTGGTCAGCCCGACCACTTTGCTGGTGGCGCTACGTACGATAGATAACTTGTGGCGTAACGAACGCCAAAACGAAAACGCCCAATTGATCGCTGAACGTGCTGCGAAGCTGTATGACAAACTGCGCTTGTTTGTAGACGATATGGAAGGGCTTGGCGGCGCATTAGACAAAGCCAACCAAACTTACCAAGGGGCGATGAATAAGTTGGCGACAGGGCGTGGCAACGTGATCCGTCAGGCGGAGAGCTTTAAGCAACTTGGTGTTGAGGTAAAACGTCCTATTTCTCCTGACCTTGCTCAGTTGGCGCAGACGGAGTCATTTTCGGAAAATGCTTCTTTAGTAGAAAGACATCCGGCTGAGGATAAAGTAAACTAATCGCCCGCAGTACAGTGGGCGAATATATTTGTCAGCAACCGCCCCGAAGTGAGAAAGTGCTGCCCAAGAGGAATCAGAATGACGGACACAAGTGTGCAATCAAATACAGCGTTAGATAACGACACTACCCACTTTGGTTTTACCACAGTGGCAAAAGACGAAAAAGTGACCAAAGTTGCCGAAGTTTTTCACTCAGTGGCAGCGAAATACGACATCATGAATGACTTGATGTCCGGCGGCGTTCACCGCCTTTGGAAGCGATTCACTATTGATTGCAGTGGCGCTCGTCCAGGTCAACGTGTTCTTGACCTAGGTGGTGGTACTGGTGACCTGACGGCGAAATTCTCGCGCATTGTTGGCGACCAAGGTCACGTGATCCTAGCGGACATCAACAACTCAATGCTGAATGTAGGTCGTGACAAGCTACGCGACAACGGCATTGTAGGTAACGTGCATTACGTGCAAGCGAACGCAGAAGAACTGCCGTTCCCAGATGATTACTTTGACGTGATCACTATCAGCTTCTGTCTACGTAACGTAACTGATAAAGACAAAGCACTGCGCTCGATGTTCCGTGTGTTGAAGCCAGGTGGTCGTCTGTTGGTGCTTGAGTTCTCAAAACCAATTCTAGAGCCGCTATCAAAAGTGTACGACGCGTACTCTTTCCACCTATTGCCGAAAATGGGTGAGCTAGTGGCAAATGACGCAGACAGCTACCGTTACCTAGCAGAATCTATCCGCATGCACCCAGATCAAGACACGCTGGAAGGCATGATGAAAGAAGCGGGCTTCGAAAACACCAAATACTACAACCTAACGGGTGGTATTGTGGCGCTGCACCGCGGCTACAAATTCTAAGGATAAGCGGTATGCCATTTGAACCTCTTATCACTGCCGTTATTGAAACGACATTAAATACGCTGATTAAAGACGATCCTGAATTGGGTCGTCGTTTGTCACGTCTTAAAGGTCAGGTGATTCAAATTCATCTGAAAGAAATCAATAAGACGCTGACGTTCATCTTCAGCCAGCAAATCGATGTTTTGGGCAACTATGAAGGTCAGCCAGATTGTTATCTGTCGTTGAATCTAAGTGTACTGCCTGAGCTGCGCGATCAAGCCAACATCACTCGCCTTATAAAGCAAGATAAGCTTGAGCTTGAAGGTGATATCCAATTGGCGCAGAAGTTTTCTCAGTTGATGGTGGATTGCAAACCCGATATCGAAGAGTGGCTGTCTCGCGTGACGGGTGATGTCGTGGCACATACTTTTGTGCAAGGCACCAAAAACGTCGGCGGTTTCTTTGCTTCTCAAGCAGAAAAACACCAGCGTCATCTTGCTCAAGTAGTAACAGAAGAGTGGAAGCTGGCGCCAGCACCGCTAGAAATTGCCCACTTCTGTGACCAAGTGGACGACGTACGCAGCCAAGCCTCTCGCGTTGAAGCGCGCCTAAACGCATTACTAAACAAATGCGATTCGGATAAGCCTGCGCTGGAGAACTCATGACGCCAGCAGAAATAAAACGCTTATACCAAATCATTAAAGTTCAGCTGGAATACGGCTTGGATGAGTTGCTGCCTGATCATCAACTGACCAAAGCGCCGCTTTTGATGCGCAAAAGCCTATTCTGGATTAAGAACAAGCACCCAGAGAAACCGCTGGGTGAGCGCCTTCGTCTCGCTCTGCAAGAACTTGGTCCGGTTTGGATTAAGTTCGGTCAGATGATGTCGACTCGCCGTGACCTTTTCCCTCCGCATATCGCTGATCCTCTTGCTCTTTTGCAAGACCAAGTAGCGCCATTTGATGGGCAGTTAGCGAAAGAACAAATGGAACTCGCTCTGGGCGGTCCATTAGAAAACTGGTTTACTGAATTTGATATCAAACCGTTAGCGTCTGCGTCGATTGCTCAGGTGCATACCGCGCGATTAAAAGACACTAACCAAGAAGTGGTATTAAAGGTCATCCGTCCAGATATTCGTCCGGTCATTGATTCAGATCTAAAACTGATGCACCGAATGGCGCGTATAGTCGCCGGAGCGATGCCTGAAGCACGTCGTTTGAAACCCGTCGAAGTGGTTCGTGAGTACGAAAAAACCTTACTTGATGAACTCGATTTGCGTCGTGAAGCGGCGAACGCGATTCAACTGCGTCGTAACTTCGAAGGCAGTGAAGAGCTTTATGTACCAGAAGTTTTTCCTGACTTTAGTAATGAAACTGTCATGGTTTCTGAGCGAATATATGGCATCCAAGTCTCTGATATTGAAGGCTTGGAAGCGAATGGCACCAATATGAAATTGCTCGCGGAACGCGGTGTGAGTGTGTTCTTCACTCAGGTGTTCCGAGACAGCTTTTTCCATGCCGACATGCACCCGGGCAACGTGTTCGTTAAACCGGAGCATCCAGAGAATCCGATGTGGATTGGGCTGGATTGCGGGATCGTTGGTACACTTAATAGTGAAGACAAACGCTATCTGGCGGAAAACTTCCTCGCTTTCTTCAATCGTGACTACCGCCGTGTAGCGGAATTGCACGTTGATTCGGGCTGGGTACCTGCTGATACCAATGTCGATGAATTTGAATTTGCGATTCGCATTGTGTGTGAGCCAATCTTTGCCAAGCCACTTTGTGAGATCTCTTTCGGTCACGTATTGTTGAACCTGTTCAACACAGCGCGTCGATTCAATATGGAAGTGCAGCCGCAGCTTGTATTGCTACAAAAAACGCTGTTGTACGTCGAAGGTCTGGGCCGCCAGTTATACCCGCAACTTGATTTGTGGGAGACCGCGAAGCCTTTCCTTGAAGAATGGATGATGAACCAAGTTGGTCCGCAAGCTTTAGTGAATGCCATTAAAGACCGCGCGCCGTTTTGGGCAGAAAAGTTACCGGAACTGCCGGAGCTGCTTTACGATAGCCTGAGACAAGGTAAAGCCATGAATCAACGCATGGATCAGCTTTATCAAGGTTACCGTCACAGCAAGCGTCAGCAGGCGACAGGAAAGTTTTTATTTGGCGTTGGAGCCACTTTAGTCGTATGCTCGGCAATATTGGTGGATAACGCTTATGAGCAGCTATCGATCGCTAGCGGTATCGCAGGGGTCACATTTTGGCTGCTTAGTTGGCGAGCTTATCGTCGATAGACGTTAAACTCTTGAAATAATTTTGTTTAAAGACCCGAGGTAAAAAGAATGGGTGGTATCAGTGTTTGGCAACTTCTAATCATTGCTGTAATTGTTGTATTGCTATTCGGAACTAAGAAACTACGCGGTATCGGTGGCGATCTGGGTGGTGCCGTTAAGGGCTTCAAAAAAGCAATGAGCGAAGATGAGCCTGCGAAGAAAGACGACAAAGACGCAGACTTCGAGCCAAAAAGTCTAGAAGAGCAGCAAAAGAAAGAAGCAGCTCCTGAATCGAAAAAAGACAAAGAGCAGGCGTAAAACGTGTTTGATATCGGTTTTTGGGAACTGGTATTAATATCTGTTGTTGGTCTGGTTGTTCTTGGTCCCGAGCGTTTGCCACATGCCATCCGCAGTGTCTCTCGTTTTGTCGGTGCAGCGAAGAGTATGGCAAACAGCGTCAAAGACGAGTTGTCACACGAGCTGAAAGTTCAAGAACTGCAAGAAAACTTGCGCAAAGCTGAGCAAATGGGGATGGATGATCTGTCTCCTGAGCTGAAATCTTCGGTCGAAGAATTGAAGAAAGCGGCGCAATCTGTAAACCGCCCTTACGCGGAGCCAACCAAATCAGAAGCGGAGCCTAAACAAGAGGCACCAGCGACTGAAACCGTTGAGAAAGCGGAAGAGATTAAGGTTACAGCGGCAGATAAGAAAGCCGAATAGTCTCATTAGGAGGAGCTACTAGTGATTGGTAGCTCCTTTTTGATCAGGTTTTAAAAAAGAGGTTTGCCATGTCTACCGTCGAGCAGACACAACCTTTAATTAGTCATTTATTAGAACTTCGCAACCGACTGCTTAAAGCCATTGCTGCAGTATTGGTGGTGTTTGTTGGACTAATTTACTTCTCTAACCACATCTATGAGTTTGTCTCAGCGCCTTTGGTAGAGCGTCTACCTGAAGGTGCCACGATGATTGCAACCGATGTGGCTTCACCGTTTTTCACGCCTTTGAAGCTAACCTTGATTGCTTCGGTGTTTATTGCGGTGCCGTTTATCTTGTACCAAGTGTGGGCATTTGTTGCTCCGGGCTTGTACAAGCATGAACGTCGATTGATCATGCCACTGCTGTTCTCGAGCTCACTGTTGTTCTATTGCGGCGTGGCGTTTGCCTACTTCGTGGTATTCCCGCTGGTGTTTGGCTTCTTTACTGCTATCTCTCTTGGTGGGGTAGAATTCGCAACCGACATCTCGAGTTACCTTGATTTTGTTCTGGCGCTGTTTATGGCGTTTGGTATTGCGTTTGAAGTGCCTGTAGCAATTATCTTGCTATGTTGGACTGGCGCAACCACACCACAAGATCTGAAAGAGAAGCGTCCATACATCATCGTGTGTGCGTTTATTGTCGGTATGCTATTGACGCCGCCGGATATGATCTCGCAAACCCTTCTAGCAATCCCTATGTGTTTGCTGTTTGAGGTAGGCTTGTTCTTCGCACGTTTCTACACACGTAAAGACGACGAACAAGAAGAAGTGGAAGAGTAACTCCAAACATCAATATTAAAAAAGCGGCGCACAGCCGCTTTTTTAACTTCAATCATCACCTGATTCGTCTGATGTGCCCGCATTGAGAACAGACATATACTTCTTTAATTCCAATCAATTTTTGAAACCAACTGCGCTGTTGACGTTGTAAATACACTCCGTGATTACACATTGCTAATCCTATCTTTTTTATTTTATAAGCCGGCGGGCATTTTATGTAAAATAATGTGCATAACTCAATAGGACTAACTATATAGTTGAGTATTAGATTGTATGATTATGAAATGATTGGTTTGTAGCACTAAATTATCCATACCAAGACGTAAGCGCTCCATAAAA
This sequence comes from Vibrio sp. D173a, assembly GCF_030248475.1. Lineage (NCBI taxonomy): Bacteria > Pseudomonadati > Pseudomonadota > Gammaproteobacteria > Vibrionales > Vibrionaceae > Vibrio > Vibrio sp. D173a. The sequence goes on along the minus strand of NZ_JAHGAH010000084.1, from coordinate 167 downwards.
CCCGCATTCTAATCGCCTAGCGCGAAGAATAAGATCAAGTCTCCAACCATGAGGAGATTTGAAATGGGAAAACGACACACTAATCAAGAATGGCAAACGCTCATCGAGCAGCCTGAATCGAGTTCATTGTCAACGCTTGCATTTTGTAAGCTTAATGAACTCAATCC
>NZ_JAHGAH010000839.1:0-683 GCF_030248475.1 Vibrio sp. D173a | reverse complement strand
AAGGTCGACACACGACCACATCACGTTCACTTCATTTGCTGAAAGACGGTGGTTTGCTGATTGATACTCCAGGAATGCGAGAGCTGCAACTTTCTGAGTGTGCCGAAGGTGTCAGTGAAACCTTTGCCGACATCGAAGAGTTTGCTACGAATTGTCGCTTCTCAGATTGCCAACATCAATCTGAACCGGGATGCGCGATTCAACGAGCATTGGAAAGTGGCGAGTTAAGTGAGCGTAGGTTTAACAACTACCAGAAACTGCTCCGTGAGCAAGCGAGAAATAGCGCGACGTTGGCACAGAAACGAGCGAGCTTTAAGCAGCTAACTAAGATGTATCGCAGTGTGCAGAATGAAAGCCGTCATCGAAAACAGTTCGATGAATGATATGCATACTTAGTCATTAAATAGCGAAAAAAGATAAAGCAACCTATGCTGCCGGTGAGAGGTCGCTCGGCAGCATTTTTATATCCAAGATATCAATTCTGCATACATAGTTTGCATAACCATTCCTTGCCAATCCCAACCACAGATACTTCGACTACATATCCATAGTTGTAAAGATTTATATCTTATCTTGCATACACAAATTTAACAATTAGTGCCAAAACACCCACACAGCGCAAACAATTACACCAAAATGAAACTAATCCTAGACACTGAGTCTAATCAAGCTAATATGACCGC
>NZ_JAHGAH010000838.1:0-547 GCF_030248475.1 Vibrio sp. D173a | reverse complement strand
ATCTACGCGGTTGGCCGTGGTTCTGAGCGTACGTCAGCAATGCTACAACTAGACTTCAACCCAACGGGTGATGAAAACGCGCCAGTATTTGCGTGTCTAGTAGGTAAAGGTATTACTTTCGATTCAGGCGGCTACAGCATCAAACCTGGCCAATTCATGACTGCGATGAAAGCAGACATGGGCGGCGCAGCGACAATTACCGGTGGCCTAGGTCTGGCAATCGAGCGTGGCTTGGATAAGCGTATCAAGCTTATCCTATGTTGTGCAGAAAACATGATCTCGGGTCGTGCTCTTAAGCTTGGCGATATCATCACCTACAAAAATGGCACCACTGTAGAGATCATGAATACTGACGCGGAAGGTCGTTTGGTACTCGCTGATGGTCTGATGTACGCAAGTGAGCAAAATCCAGAGCTTATCATCGACTGTGCAACACTGACTGGGGCGGCGAAGAATGCTCTAGGTAACGATTACCACGCACTAATGAGCTTTGACGATGAGCTTTCTCACCAAGCGCTAACTGCAGCAAATCAAGAGAAAGAAGGTC
>NZ_JAHGAH010000837.1:0-778 GCF_030248475.1 Vibrio sp. D173a | reverse complement strand
GCAATTGCAAGCGGAGAAGGAAGACCTTGGTAAGTCGCGTGATTGTCGTGTTCCATCATCGAAACCTTACCATGAATGATTTCGCCAGCGCCTGCAACCTTACCGCCGTATGCTTCAACAATTGCTTGGTGACCAAGACAAATACCAATCATCGGTACTTTGCCTTTCAAGCGTTGAATCAGCTCTGGCATGCAACCCGCGTCAGCAGGAGCACCTGGACCTGGAGACAGCAACGCAACTGGGTTTTCTAGCTCATTAATCGCTGCTTCTACCGCTTCCGCAGGAATGTTATTACGGTAGATCTTCACGTTGTGGCCTAGTGAACGGAACTGGTCTACTAGGTTGTAAGTGAACGAGTCAAAGTTATCAATAAATACGATATCAGCCATGATTAAGACTCCTGCTTGCTAGAGGTTGGCTTAGATGCAGTGTGCGCTGCTTGAATCGCAGAGATGACTGCCTGAGCTTTACCACGAGTTTCATCGGCTTCTGCTTGTGGGTCTGAATCGAATACCACGCCAGCGCCAGCTTGAACTTGAGCAATCCCGTTTTCAACGTAAGCTGAGCGAATCACGATACAAGTATCTAGAGTGCCTTCACCCGTTAGGTAGCCTACTGCGCCGCCGTAGCTACCACGACGAGTTTGTTCCACATCGCGAATCAGCTGCATTGCACGAATCTAGTTAAAAAAAACAGGTATCAGTCACTTTGCTTTGCAAGTAAGTGATCTAAAAAAAACAAGAGAAAAACTAAGTCCAAACTATCAATGTAGTGCAAT
>NZ_JAHGAH010000836.1:0-1425 GCF_030248475.1 Vibrio sp. D173a | reverse complement strand
AAAATGGGCGTGATCGCAATTGGCTATGGCGATGGTTACCCGCGTACCGCACCAAATGGAACTCCGGTTTACATCAATGGCCGTAAGGTGCCGATTGCAGGTCGTGTCTCTATGGATATGCTGGCGGTAGATCTTGGCCCAGATGCGACTGACCAAGTGGGTGATGAAGCAACCTTATGGGGTAAAGCCCTGCCATCGGAAGAGGTAGCGGATCACATTGGCACGATCGCTTATGAATTGGTTACCAAACTCACTTCACGTGTCGCGATGGAGTACGTGAAATCGTGAGCGGAAAAAAAAGATGGCTTGCCAGTGCAATGACGCTGGCAGCCTCGTTGGCTTTTACTCCAGCTCAAGCCTCAGATAAATCAGAGAAAGAGCCTAAAGACTCTGCTTTTGTTCCTTTTTACTTCAGTACTGAAACCATGGGTAATACCTTTGGGGTTGCTGGTGTCGCAAAAGGGGTTGGGCAGCCACAGGCAGCATTGTTTGGTACCGCGCTCTATTCCGATAAAGACAGCTACGTCGTCTTCTTGTCCGCTTTTAACTACGCGTTGTCGCAAAACCTGCTGTTTAGTACTCAGATGTACCAAGCTCGTTTTAATGACAATCCATATTATCTCGGTGATCAGGGCAGTAATGACTCTTCTGATCTGGATAAAACCATCGCTGACGGTCACGAGCAAAACTATCAAGCTGAGTTTAAGTATTTGCTGCCTTGGGGGAATGTCGCAGAGCATGGTCTTTTGGGGGCGTTCCAACCGATTAAAGACGTCAGCTTCGCCTCTCCGCTAGAGTCTGGCGTGAGTTCGATTATCTTTACGCCGTTTTATACCTCTCGTGAGCTCAAAGATCTCAACCAAACCGAGAAAGCGACAGGCTTTAATTTAAGCTTTGATTGGGATAACCGAGACAGTACTCGTAACCCAACCAAAGGTTCACACTCTTTGTTAAAGCTGACGACGGGGGCTGACGATTGGTCTGGGAGTGATCCTTGGTTTAAATGGACATTTCAAAACAGCCAATACTACGCATTAGGTCCACTTGGAGATTGGTTTGATCAGCAAGTTCTAGCTTTTGATTTTTATACCGCCGATACACCAACGTGGAATAACTGTTCTGGTCAGGATTGTGCTCGTCCGCCAGAAACAGAACAAGCGCGTCTTGGTGGTCTGTACCGACTCAGAGGCTATACCGGTGGCCGATTCCATGGTCGCTCTGCAGTTCATTACTCAGCGGAGTATCGTGTGTTACCTGAATGGCAGCCACTGGAAGACATTCCGCTGATTAACTACTACGACTTGCCGTGGTGGCAGTGGGTTGCTTTTGCCGAAGTAGGGCGAGTGGCTGATGAGTACGATATAAAAACACTGCATACCGATATGAAATGGAGTTTGGGTGGCGCGGTGCGCTTTCAGGTAGAAG
>NZ_JAHGAH010000835.1:0-769 GCF_030248475.1 Vibrio sp. D173a | reverse complement strand
CATGAAGACGATTCGATTATCTTTGTTTTGAAGAATATACGCTTGAGGCTCATCGTGAATACGTGGCACGACGATGTGCGAACCTTTGATCAGGCGAATATTACGTGGAGATTCCTGTTCAAGACCATCATCAAAGAACTGTTTCACCCAAGGACCCGCCGCATTCACAAGGGCTTTCGCTTTACGTTCGAATGTTTGATCTGTCATTACGTCGCGAATCGTTACAACCCATACACCGCCTTCTCTGCGTGCTGCTTCTACGCGACAGTAGTTACGGGTTTCAGCGCCATTTTCTTTCGCCGCAAGTACATTCAGCAATACCATTCGAGCATCATCGACCCAACAGTCTGAGTATTCGAAACCGACTTTCATTTCAGGTTTCAGTAGGCCTGATTGCGCGAGGTTAACTGTCTCGTTTACCCAAGTTATCGTAAAGGAATAGGCCACAGCGAATCAGCCACGCTGGGCGCAAGAATGGGCGATGCGGTAAACGAAAACGCATTGGCTGTGCAATGTGTGGCGCTTTTCGTAGCAGGACTTCACGCTCGGCAAGGGCTTCTGACACTAAACGAAACTCGTAGTGTTCTAGGTAGCGCAAGCCACCATGAATAAGCTTTGAGATTGCAGATGACGTTGCTGATGCGTAATCGTTGGCTTCGTAAAGTCCGACAGACAGCCCACGTCCCGCAGCATCTGCAGCGATACCAGCACCATTAATACCACCACCGATCACGATCATATCTAACGTGGAGGATGAACCATTTTTTGT
>NZ_JAHGAH010000834.1:0-744 GCF_030248475.1 Vibrio sp. D173a | reverse complement strand
GGAAGATAGTGGTATGGCGGTATTCACCGCAAGAGTAGAACATCAAGGCGAAGTGGTCGCTAAGTGCCAACTCAATGTCTACGTACCAACAGAACAAAAATTACAAGAAATGAAAACGAGGAGCCAGTCATGACTCGCCAAGTATTAGCCACCGGTGCCAGCAAAGGTATTGGTAAGGCCATTGCTATTCAACTTGCCAAAGATGGCTTTCACATTGCCGTTCACTATATGGGTGACAAGCAGGGTGCTCAAGAAACTCTAGAGCACATTGAATCTGAAGGGGGCACAGGCCGCCTGATTCAGTTTGATATCAGTAACCGTGAACAGTGCCGAGAGACACTTGAAGCTGATATTGCCGAGCATGGTGCTTATTATGGCGTGGTAAACAATGCGGGCATTACTCGTGACACTGCATTTCCTGCTATGACTGAAGAAGAGTGGGATGGCGTTATCCATACCAACCTAGATAGCTTCTACAACGTACTTCACCCTTGTGTGATGCCAATGGTTCAAAAGCGTAAAGGCGGTCGTATCGTCACTCTAGCATCTGTATCAGGCATCATGGGTAACCGCGGTCAAACCAACTATGCGGCGGCAAAAGCGGGTGTGATTGGCGCAACTAAGTCTCTTGCTCTAGAACTGGCTAAACGCAAGATCACCGTCAACTGTGTCGCTCCTGGCCTGATTGATACGGGTATGGTTGACGAGCATGTGAAAGAGCACGCGCTGCCACAGGTTCCTCTG
>NZ_JAHGAH010000833.1:0-822 GCF_030248475.1 Vibrio sp. D173a | reverse complement strand
GAAGACTTTTTAAATGCCTTATAACCAACTATGCAAAATAATAAATACAAACTGAGTAAGTTAGCTCAGACTCATTTACTGAAAATCAAAAGCTATACCGTTAACAATTTCTCTGAGATGCAGTGGCTAAGTTACTAGCTGGTTTTCAAATGCTTGCTGATAACCCAGCTGTTGGTCGCAGTTGTAATGAGATATATCCAGGCGGGTTCTATTTCCCTGTAGGCAAGCATGCTGCTTATTTTACAAAAGAAGATGGCTTCATTTTGGTTGTAGCTGTACTCAGCCAGTCACAACTTCCTCAGAATCACTTGTAACTAAGAAACCACCCTAAACTGTTGTGATATAAACGCTAATGACAAACTAGAAAGAGGCTCAAATAAAAACCATCTAATAAATGTTCTGGTTTTGCGTTTATTACGCGACTAGCTTTAAAAACTGCCTTACGCTTGTTGAGTCTGATTTTCAACAGAGTTGGGGTACTCGCTTAGCGTTTGTTCGAAGTAGGTTAGTGCCTTCGAATACATACCTAGACTTCGATAAGTACTCGCTAGCCCAAACAAAGCATCAAACCTTTCTACCGACGATAATGAGCCTGAAAGAGAAGATAGATAGTGCTCGATCGCTTGTTGCTCTTTGCCCTCATTGTCGTATGACCATTTGGATATGAGTTTGTCTGACCTGACAGAAGCCATCCAGCAGCACCCATCGATCGTTTCTTCAACCAACTAGATGCGCTGAATATGGAGCTTAACTTTTCGTTTGAGACTTAAACGGAGTACATCACCGTTGCTTCGCCATCGACTGCGACTTCACCCTTCGCGT
>NZ_JAHGAH010000832.1:0-699 GCF_030248475.1 Vibrio sp. D173a | reverse complement strand
TTTAGCTTCTTCGTTTGAGTGGTGAAGAAGCCGATATCGTTCTCGTCACCCACAGGGTACATAACTGGCTGATAGTTTTCAGACGCAACAACACTCTCATGTACAAGCGAGTAATAGAATCGCGCCTTGAATGCACCATCGACCAATGCTTCTTCTAAGCCAGATTTAGTAGAAAAATTAATGTAATCCGAAAGGTTATCTAAATCGACTTGGAAGGTTCGCTCTAATTCGAAGTTTAGAATGCCGTTCTCTGGGTCAAATTCCCAAGAGACCACCTTCGCTGTGCCCTGCTCTGTAATACCATCTTTTAAACCATACAGATCTTCGTAGTTAAACTCCGATACAATGAGTTCTTCTGGCTTTGGCGTAAAGTGTGTTTTCTTACGGTAGTCTAAGCTCTTGTCTTCGTTGACTTCTTCGGTGTTGGTACAATCGTCATACGCATCTTCTTTACAACGATAGGCCGCAAAATCACCCGGTATTTCCAGAACTTGTGCAAAGTTGACCACATCGTCACTACCGACGATACCTTGCTCTGCACAGTAGTTGTTTTCGTCTTTTGGCAGTGATGAATCTGGATAGTTCTTATCGAAAGCCCTAACTTCTAAGCCTGTTTTTGTGTAACAGAGCTCAACATAACGTCCCATACCTTGAAGGAATGGAAATTGGTTCAATGCAAATCGTGGGGCTGCACCTGTG
>NZ_JAHGAH010000831.1:0-579 GCF_030248475.1 Vibrio sp. D173a | reverse complement strand
GTCGTCCCAATACAGGCAAGCTTGGCCTAGAGAATACCTCTCTTGAGCTTGATGAACGTGGTGTGCCAGTTGCCGACCACTACACGCTGCAAACATCATTACCATCAGTATTCATCGCTGGTGATGCAAGCAACCAACTGCCTCTGCTGCATGAAGCTGCAGACCAAGCGCGCATTGCCGGTGATAACGCTGGTCGTTTTCCTGAGATTCGTGCCGGCCTGCGCCGCTCAAAAATCTCAGCGGACTTCTCTGACCCGCAGATCGCGATGGTCGGCGAAACCTACAAAGAGATCACTACCCGCTTAGGCTCATGTGGCTGTTTCGCTACCGGTGAAGTCTCTTTTGAGAATCAAGGTCGCTCACGAGTGATGCTACGCAACAAAGGTATTCTGCACGTTTACGGTGAGCAAGGTACAGGCCGCTTCCTTGGTGCCGAAATGATGGGCCCGAACGCAGAGCACTTAGCGCACCTATTGGCTTGGGCGCACCAGAACAAAATGACGGTTTCAGAGATGTTGGATATGCCTTTCTACCACCCGGTGATTGAAGAGGGTGTCCGTACGGCGCTGCGCGACCTCA
>NZ_JAHGAH010000830.1:0-808 GCF_030248475.1 Vibrio sp. D173a | reverse complement strand
CACTGGAACCAATTGAGGTTTTCATCTTGTCTAACTTTGAGTGCACCTCAAATCCCGGGGTGATCAATTCAGCCCAATCAAATTTCGCGGCTTCTAGCTCTGCAACAAAACGATCATTATCATCCTCGCTTCGCCATACCGGGTGCTGAGCAACGTTCTCAAACTTCAACTCGACGTTGATATCATTCTTGTCAAAATGAACCTGCAATGTTCCACCATAGGCAGAGGTCAGAGTGATAGTTTCGCCATGTTCTACAGGATAAGCGACCGATGTGAGGAACTTCGGCCTCGCATAGCCGCCATCTTTAGAAAACTCATGAGTTGCACCACTGCGTAGCGAATTAAATACAATGGAAGTACTTACATCATTGTTATCAACACGTGTCACTTTGATTGTCTGCCCCGGTAGCGCATACAAACCCGCCGAGCGGAAGTTGCGTTTTGATTCCAATGTCACCGTTTCATCAGTTAGTTGAACGTCTTCAAAAGTTTTAGTGCTGAAGTTACCCAAGCTTGGCTGTGCGGCATTCAAAGAACGGCTTTGATACTGGACATAATCACTGAAATAGGACTTGAGAAAATCAATTCGCTCAGTGCTGTTCTTGTCCATCGGATAAAGCACGTCTTGTCGATAGCTGTCGGCCAACAGCAACATGAGTTTTTCGTACTCATAATCATCACTCGCAAATAAGTCGACTTTCTGTTTATCTAAATTGGTTAAACGAGAGCGAATCGAGTTTGCTGCTTGATAAAACTCTTCATCCATCAATGATTCATCGCTACAGGACTTATCGTCACATAGACTTAG
>NZ_JAHGAH010000083.1:0-4526 GCF_030248475.1 Vibrio sp. D173a | reverse complement strand
GCATCGGTGTTCCAGATGTCGCCGTCAATTCCTGGCGTTTTACTGCCTTTGTTTTGTGATACTCGACGAACAGCGAGAAGCTTTGCTGCTTTCGAGTGAGTCAGTATCCACTGTAGTGCTTTTGCCTTACCGTGTTTACCTTTTCGGATTGCTTTTGCAATGCGCATCTGGAGCCTTAACACATGGTGCTCAACCGCTTTCCAGTCGATGGATTGCCATTGGGCGCTGCCAGAAGGGGCACTCACTTCATGAGAAGAGATCATCTGCGTTCCTTCTTAAATAAAGTTTTCCAAATCATCTTGCAATGGGAGACCAGTTGGAAGTGGGCACACTTTCGTGCCAGACATCTGTCTGTATCTGCATCATTACAATGCAGCGTTCGCTTTTTCCAACCTCCTTTACCAGCACCGCTATCGGCTATCTTCACAGATAGCTTTCCCGAAGGAACGATACTGGCTTACCGTGTTCCGCATGTCGCGCAATATCAGGGTAGATGCCCACTATAGTGCGAGGAGCTTATCGATCACGAAAGAGTATTGTCCAACCTCTTTCCTACTCCCGTTGCCGTTTGGCCACAGCGTATTAACCACTTCCGCTGCTTCATCATATAACGCACCTTACATGGATTCACTTTCGTTCATCATACTGATTCCCTAGCACTCACCCGATTTGTGGTTATCAGGAGGAGCATCCCCTCGCGGTTTTGCTCCCGTTTGGCTCCGTACCAAACTTCGTTACATTGTCAGGCTCGCTGCTTTATTCAGAGCCTTAGGGTCGTCTGGTGATACAAACGGTTCACTCTTATCGCGGTGAACAGCGCTTCATGCGACTTCACGTCGCACGGACAAAAATGAGCTATAGCTTTCGCTAAATTAGCAGTCAACGAATAATCTAAGGTATTGCAAACCCTCTTATCGATTGACCAAAGCAACTCATCCACTACACCTTACCCTTTACATAGTTATCAACTAGTTGCTTTAAAAATAATGATATAGCTTCACTATAGGTGACCAAACTTACCTTATTAACAACCTCCTATATGGATGTTGTGAATCTTTTACGATACGCAAGTGGTGATACCCCAAGGTAACGTTCAAAAGCAAGGCGCAAGCCATTAGTCGAAGAGAAACCACTTAAGGTGGCCACTTTTGATATTGGTTCATTGGTTTGCTCAAGGTGATTACGTGCATAATCAACTCTGCATTTCTCTATAAACTCACCTGGAGGTAAGCCGACCTGTTTGCGGAAATGACGATTAAAGTTTCGAAGGCTCATACCAAACACATCTGCAAGCTTATCCAATCTTAAATCTTTATCTATATTTTCAAGTATGTATTGTTCAAACTTAGTGCGTGAATTAGCGCTTGAACCCATTGATAGACTTGCAAAAAATTGAGATTGATCTCCGGGGCGCTTCATGAATGTAACCATACCCTGAGAAACGCGTCGCGCTACCTCGGCTCCTAGATCTTCTTCGACTAAAGCGATCGCAAGATTAATACCTGATGTCACTCCTCCCGCAGTATAGATATGTCCGTCTTTCACATAAATCTGCTTTGGATTTAATTGCACTTTTGGATATCGACTTCGGAAATCAGCAGCAGCAGCCCAATGAGTGGTCGCAGAACGTCCATCCAAAACGCCAGCCTCAGCGAGGATAAATGCCCCAGTACAAATACTTACTACTCGGTTTACAGCGGTCGACATTTTGGTCACCCAATTGATAAAGCTCTTATCTGTTAAACAGTAATCGTGTTGGTCTATTGCTTGGAAAATGAGCGTATCGATATCCCCTCCCTCTAATTCGTTATAGGTTTTGGAAGCTGTAATCAAAAGCCCCTCACATTCGTAGAGCCTACCTGAACCCTGCGTGACGACTTCAACCTTATATGCAGAGCGACGGCCAGCAGATTCCAAAAAGTAATTTGCCTCATCAAGTACCTGCAATACTCCTACATATTCTAGTGACGACGCTAAGTCATTTGTCACAATAACAATTCGGCGTAGTTTGTCATTCAGTGTAGGCTTTTCGAGAGGCGGTATTCCATATTTTGGCATTGGGAAACTCCGGTAGTGGGGATCAATTGGCACGATATTTTGCTTTCTTGTCATTGTGCCATTATACCTCAGTGCGCTATATTCTGAAACGAAGTAGATACACCCAATGCCCACTACAAACCTGACGCTAAACCGAAAAACAGTGTTTAACGTTGGATATAGAAACGTCTGAAACGAGAGTTGAATCAAATGAATTTTAAAGAGCTGTTAGAAAAGAACGATGTCATTGTTGAATGCCCAGTTTGGGATGCTCCAAGTGCAAAAATAGCGGAGAAGCTTGGCTTTAAAGTCGCAGTAACATTGAGCAGTGTTTTTGCGGACATGTTTGGGTATGAAGATGGTAAACAGCTTTCTTTTGAAGAGCTTAAATTTATGCTTGAGCGAATTGCAAAAAATACCTCACTTCCCTTATCAGTAGATCTTGAATTCGGTTATAGCGAAGACCCCTTGATCGTTGCCGAGCATATCAAAGATCTAAGTCGCATTGGGGTGGTCAGTGTGAACTTGGAGGACAGCAGGTTAATTGGAGCGCCTCGCTTAATTGACGCGAAAGTGAACGCAGAAAAGATAGCCATCATCAAGCGTAAGTTACTTGACGATGGTATAGAAACGTTTATCAATGCAAGAATTGACACCTATTACTTGCAAGTTTTATGTGGTGTAGAAACACCAAATTTACTGGATGAAACATTACGCAGGATTGATCTTTACGAAAAAGCAGGTGCGGACGGGTTCTTTATTCCTCTTGCCTCTGATGATTTAACAACAATTGTAGATGCCACTCAGCTTCCTATAACCGTTGTTACAAACCCAGAGAACGCTGAGTCTTACATAGGCTCAGGGGTTAAGCGCATTCTTCTATCTAATGATGTCTATGTTCAAGCCGAGAACAGTATTGAAAGTCGGTTATCCAACTGCATTCGCTAAGAAAATCATCCACAGAAAACTAATTTTCAATAGGCTCACAATCGGCGAAGGCTAATCCTAGAGAAGAGTGTGGGCTTGCCTGTTTACTTATTAAGAATTTATTCAAGATATTAACTTTCGAATTAGCTCAGGTTAGTAGGCATCATGACTGAAATTAAAGCAACATCTTGGAATCCTTTCACTGGATGCAGGAAGATATCTCCTGCTTGTGACAACTGCTATGCCGAACCATTGGCTCAAAAGCTTATGAAATGGGGAACAGCAGGGTATAGCAATGGTTTTAAGTTTACTGAACACTTCGAACGCATTCTGAAAGCGCCTGCTTTAAGTAGAAAAAAACCAACACTCTATTTTATCAATAATATGAGTGACACTTTTCATGAGCTTGCCAGTGAGCAAGCGCTTGAGCAAATCCTCGATGTTGTCACCAAAGCGCATTGGCATAACTTTTTAATGCTCACGAAGCGCAGCAAAAGGATGAGAGAGTTTTTTGAAACTCGAATTGTGCCAGAAAACCTTTGGTTAGGGGTCACTGTAGAAAATAGAAAGCATGGCCTTGAACGAATAAAAGACCTGCAATCGTTAAGTGCTGCAAACAAGTATCTGTGTTGTGAACCATTACTAGAAGACTTAGGTGAGTTCGATTTATCCGGCATCCGTTTAGTGGTTGGTGGTGGCGAGAGTGGTGTCAATGCAAGAAAGTCAGACCTTTCTTGGGTATTGTCGCTTAAAGATCAATGCGAACGACAGAAAGTTCATTTCTACTGGAAATCTTGGGGGATGTTTGATGGCGACGGTGTCCGTAGGGGGAATGGAAAAAGTGGCTGCTTAATTAATGGTATAGAGCACAAGTCTATCCCTGAAGGCCTCATGCCTAAGCCGCAAAAGCGAGCGGCCACTAAAAACCAACTTGCACTACTTTGAAACAGACCAGTTCAGGCTGCTCTGCTTCAAACTAATTTTGAGAAGGTTAGTTGCTTGGAAAGGAACTCTTTAGTGATCTTATGAACTTTAACGGGTTTATTGTGACTCTTTTTACCCTCAGGATTGATAAATGCGTCACCCTTGCCTGTGATGACTCTAGTAAAGCCATGAATTCCAACTAGCACTATATAGATGAATACCCAATAACATAGTGTTTCATTAGAATTAGTAGGCCAAATGTTCGCCTGTATAGTGTGTTGCTCAAGTACTCTAGCTTGTAAAGGGGCAATTCAAATTTAGAAAGTACCAGTTTCACCAGATGGGGGGCGTTGTTTATTCTCTTTTGTCACTGCCATTTTTAAGGCGCGATATATCGTTGCTTCTCCAAGCTCAAATTCTTTCGCAAGTTGACCGATCGTGGCTCCTTCGGCTCGGCGAGAATGTATTGCATCACACATATGCTCGTTGAGTTTGGCTGGCCGCCCAAATTTCACGCCGTTCTCTTTTGCTTTGGCAATACCTTCCGCTTGTCGTTCTGTGCGTAAGTCATTTTCAAATTCAGCAATGGATGCCAGCATGTTAAACATTAATCGACCTGTTGATGTACTTGTATCGAT
>NZ_JAHGAH010000829.1:0-594 GCF_030248475.1 Vibrio sp. D173a | reverse complement strand
TAAGCCAATCAATTCAGAGCCAGTTGTCGTTGAAACATCAGTGGTAGCAAGTAAGCTGATTGACTCTCAGCCGGCAGAAGCTAAAAACCAGGCTCGGGCTATCTCATCTTTCAAACTTGCAGAGAAAAAATCGTTTAAAAAGCAGTTCCTTAACTGGTGTCGTAGCGAAGAGTTGAAGTGTATTTGGGAATCTCAAACTGATTTTAAAGTTGCTGCTGATTTGGAATATAAGGGCAATACTGCAAACCAAATTGTTGAACAAGTCGCTGAAGATTTATATCTGAACCAATCTAGAACAAAAGTTCGCTACTACAGCAAGAATGATGTATACCGCGTTTATGACTAGTCTTTTTGCTTATTCTATCATTTTTATTATTGGCTCAACTTTATATAGCTTTCTGCAGTGTATTATCGAGCGAATCTTCTTTCGATAAAAGGATACTTTCCTTTGATATCGTCAATGTACCTTAGAGGGAAGAGCCGTTGTTGCTATCGTTATTTAGATAAAAAATATCTCTATGGTGAGATTATTTCCGGAGCACTTTCATCTACAGGTGTGTATTTATTGCCAATCTAGTTCTATTTTCTTGTTTT
>NZ_JAHGAH010000828.1:0-1058 GCF_030248475.1 Vibrio sp. D173a | reverse complement strand
TTTAGCGCACCTTCGTTCAGGTTCACGCCGTAGTCTTCAGTGAAAGTTGGTGAACGGAAGAAAGAGAAGTTTTGTACTGAATCGATAGACTCAGATGTACAGAAGCGGCCTGTTGCGAATGGCAGGTCTGCCGAGATGTTCATTACCGCAACACCTTGAACGCTCGCTAGCTTTTGGTGGAACTCACGTACGCTTGCCGCACATACTGGCGTGTCAATGCTTGGGAAGATATTGAGTACCAATTTCTGGCCTTTCATCGACTCAAGTGTGATGTCTGCAAGCTCTGCTGAGCATAACGTGAAGTTTTGTGCTGATTGGCCTGCTTGTGGGAATGAACCAGAAACAGAAACCGCTTCGCCTTGAAAAGTGATTGACATGATTTACCTTCAATTTGTTTTTTATAAGATTGTTTCGATAAGAGTGAGCAACTTATCAGTAGCAATGGTATCGACTTGGTCACATATAAAAAGTAAGGGTGACTAAGCCTAAGTAAGTCGCGATATAGAAAAGCGCAACGTAGAAAAATATCGCGGTTCCATCCTCCTCAGAGATGCGCTCTTGTAGGGCTTTTACGCCAACTTGTTGAAGCAAGGCGGCAACCAGCCCCAAAAAAATAGGGATAATCGCGCTAGTTACTGCTTTTTTCATCGAACATACCTGCAAACAATGCTGAACTTAGGTAACGCTCGCCTGAACTAGGAAGAACCGTCACAATATTCTTGCCTCGGTATTCATGCATTTCGGCAATGCGATTCGCTGCTACAACTGCAGCGCCAGAAGAGATCCCTGCAAGAATGCCCTCTTCTTTCATAAGACGATTGGCCATATCGATGGCTTCTTGAGAAGTAACACGTTCTTCGTGGTCGATCAGGCTGAGGTCTAAATTACCGGGAATAAACCCAGCGCCAATGCCTTGGATTTTATGAGGTGCAGGTTGAATCTCTTCCCCTGCTAATGATTGAGAAATGACGGGTGATTCAGCAGGCTCAACCAGCCACCGACAACACCTGCTTTTTCTGATAGTTCTTAAGGTAACGGCTCACCCCTGTGATGGTACC
>NZ_JAHGAH010000827.1:0-1109 GCF_030248475.1 Vibrio sp. D173a | reverse complement strand
TCTTTTGATTGGAATAACCGTTCGATCAAGGTGTTAGATCCACAGGTACGATATACAAGTATTGCGCCTGAGGTTGAGTTTGAGGCATTGGTATCACAACTGTGCTCAAGAACGAGTGAGCATGACGCATTTGATGCTGTCGCTGAAGTAAAACTCGTACGCAACCCGCTATCGTCACTGGGGCAATTGAGTCAGGTGCAACAGGCGTTTGATAACGATGCATTTGAGCTCTATTGTCAGGCGTATCGAAACCTGCAACACAGCCAACAAGGTGCATTGTCGTTCGAAGTCCTATTACGCTTACCAAGAGAAGGGGGCGAGGTACTCTCACCCGCTCAGTTCTTCCCACTAATTAATGAATTCGGCCTAGAGTTGGAGCTTGATAAATGGGTGATTCGCAATACCTTCAAGGTGCTCAATCGCCATGTTTCCGACTGGCAGATGATTGATCGCTGCTGTATTAACTTGACGGCACAAGCGTTAACTCAGCCAGAACTGGCAAACAGTATTGTTGAGAAGGCTCAAGATTTTAATATCCCGTTAGACAAGGTCTGTTTTGAGATCACTGAGAGTATGCCACTCGCGAACGAATCAAACGTGCTCAAGAATATCAATCAGCTTCAAGATGTGGGTTGTAAGATAGCCCTTGATGACTTCGGAACTGGTTATGCTTCATTTGATTATCTGCGCCGTATTCCTCTCGATATTCTGAAAATCGATGGCTCTTTTGTTGAGCAAATTCACCACAACCAAAACGATCGGGCGATCGTTGCGAACATTAGCCAAATTGCACAAAACATGGGGCTTATCACGGTGGCGGAATTTGTGGAGTCGGAGCAACATGCCGAGATATTGAGTGACCTGAACGTGGTCTACGCACAGGGCTTTGGCATTGCGAAACCAAGGCCGTTGATTGAAGAGCTGAAAACTCGGTTTGCTTAATGGTTATCAAATGAGTGAGCGGTACCAATTGATTTAGTGGTCGCTAAATGAATGAGCTGTCGTCAATTGAACTAGCTACCACCAATTGAATTGCCACTAATTGGTCTCACAAAAATTGAGCGAATAAAAATGGCCAAGACAAGTTCGATGCATGTCTTGGCCATTTT
>NZ_JAHGAH010000826.1:0-1076 GCF_030248475.1 Vibrio sp. D173a | reverse complement strand
ATGGCTTAGAACCTATGGCCTACCTACAATTGTGACTAACTGTTCAAATAACTATGGACCATATCACTTTCCAGAGAAGCTGATACCACTCATGATCTTAAACGCGATCGATGGTAAGCCATTGCCTGTATACGGTGATGGTATGCAAATTCGTGATTGGTTATATGTTGAGGATCACGCGCGTGCACTTTATAAGGTCGTCACTGAAGGTGAGGTTGGTGAAACATATAATATTGGTGGCCATAACGAGAAAGCGAATATTGAAGTTGTTAAAACCATCTGTTCATTGCTAGAAGAACTCGTTCCCAATAAGCCTGAAGGTGTTAGCCAATACCAAGATTTGATTACTTATGTTACAGATCGCCCTGGGCATGACGTTAGATATGCAATTGATGCTTCTAAAATTGAACGTGAGTTAGGGTGGACGCCAGAAGAAAGCTTTGAAACGGGTATTCGTAAAACCGTAGAGTGGTACCTGAGCAACAAACAGTGGTGGAGCCGAGTGTTGGATGGGTCATATAGTATGGAAAGATTAGGGCAGGGTAGCTAATGAAAGGAATTATACTTGCGGGTGGTTCAGGTACTCGTTTATACCCATTAACTCGTGGTGTATCGAAACAGCTATTACCAGTCTACGATAAACCCATGATTTATTACCCGTTATCTGTACTTATGTTAGCGGGAATTCGTGAAATACTCATCATCACGACGCCAGAAGATCAAGATGGGTTTAAACGTTTGTTAGGCGATGGGGCAGATTTCGGCCTCTCTTTAGAATTTGCCGTTCAGCCTAGTCCAGACGGCCTCGCACAAGCTTTCATCATCGGTGAAGAGTTTATTGGCAATGACTCTGTGTGTTTGGTGCTTGGTGACAATATTTTCTATGGTCAAGGGTTTACGCCTATTCTTCAAAGAGCTGCGCAGCGCGATCAGGGGGCAACGGTCTTTGGCTATCAAGTAAAAGATCCAGAGCGCTTCGGTGTGGTGGAGTTTGATCAATCAATGCAAGCGATCTCAATAGAAGAGAAGCCTGACATACCTAAGTCCAACTGCGCGGTAACAGGGTTGTACTTTTA
>NZ_JAHGAH010000825.1:0-1990 GCF_030248475.1 Vibrio sp. D173a | reverse complement strand
AATGATGTGGTTGAATCTGTCGTTGAACTTCTAAAGGACGCATAGTGCGCTCCCTGCTGACTCTATTGTCGGCACTGATCATCTTCTCCTACCCGATTGCGGTCTATTTCGGCCTCAACAAGTTTGGCCTTCAGGCCGTAGGAGGAGTGTTGGCCGCCGTATTCTTGGTCCGAATCGTGACCGGTGGCCAAGCCAAAATTAAAGAACTTAAGCACCTTGCTTGGGTTAGTGGTTGTGCAGGGCTGGTGCTATTACTGCTGGGCATCACGTTCAAACAACACGGGTGGCTCACCTACTATCCGGTAATCGTCAACGCCTGCATGTTGACGGTTTTTGCCCTAAGCCTGACTCAGCCACAAACAATCATTGAGCGCCTTGCAAGATTGCAAGAGCCAGACCTGCCGCAGAGTGGGATTGATTACACAAGAAAAGTCACCAAAGTATGGTGTGGATTCTTTGTGCTCAACGGTTCAATCGCCCTCTATACTTGTTTCCAATCACTTGAAGTGTGGACACTCTATAACGGTTTAATCAGCTATCTACTTGCAGGGCTGTTATTCGCCGTCGCGTGGCTAGTCCGACAACGCGTACGCCAAAGCTAACATTATGAACACAAGTTATACTTCTCTCGCTCAACTTTTTGAGACGGAGCGCCCTCTCGATTCAGTGATCTGCTTTGACGATAAGTCAGAGGTTCACTGGCAAGACTTTCAGCGCGATGTATCGCAGCTGTGCCGTCTACTGTCGGGTGAGTCTGCCGAGCGTATCGCTATCTGCACTCAAGACAGCTACCTATTTACCCTTGTGTTTATTGCTTGCGCGCTGCGTAACAAGCAGATTGTGTTGCCAGGTAACTACCAACCAGAAGCACTCTCAGAGCTCAGCAGCCAGTACGACCTATTGATGGTTGATGAGAGTATTCAAACGGTTAACCGAAGCGATGTTCAACTCATCAATGAACTGCTCACCTCAGACGAGCTCAGCAACCCAATCACTGAAATGATCGACTTGCAGGCAGTAAAACTGGTCTTGTTCACCTCTGGGTCGAGTGGCGCGCCAAAAGCCATTCATAAAACACTAGAGCAGCTCGATATTGAGATCGCACAACTGAGCAAAAACTGGCAAACCATGCTTGTTGGAAATCGTGTTCATAGTACAGTGTCGCATCAACATATCTACGGCCTACTGTTTCGCGTCTTATGGCCATTATGCTCATCTGTGCCCTTTTCGCGCTTTAACCTCGAATACCCTGAACAGATAATCTCGCATGCCGATTCGAAGATCGTATTGATGAGTAGTCCTGCGCTACTTAAGCGACTTTCTGAAGAGCAGAACGCTAAGCCCTTAGTCGCAGTTTTCTCATCAGGAGGCCCTCTGCCGTTAGACGCAGCTCAACAAGCACAAAATCTCTTTGGTGAGTTGCCAATCGAAGTATTTGGCAGCACCGAGACCGGTGGAATCGCCTATCGACAGCAAGCGACAGCTCAGACACCTTGGCAACTGTTCTCTTGTATTCAGGCACAACTTAATCAAGAAAACTGCATCAAACTGCTGTCACCTTACATCGACAAAGAACAGTGGTATCAAACGGCAGATGAGTGTGAAATGGTTTCTGACGATCAGTTCATCCTCAAAGGTCGCACCGATCGTATTATCAAGATTGAAGAGAAACGCATCTCTCTGGTTGAAGTTGAAAAGCGTCTTGAGCAGCTGCCGTGGATAAAAGAGTGCGCCGTTATCCCATTTGAAGAGCCAAACCGTTTGATTCTTGCCTCTGTGATTGTGCTTTCCGATGAAGGAAAACAGACGCTCAATAGTGTCGGTAAGGGCAAGTTTTGGTTACTATTACGCAATGAATTAAGAAAATGGCTTGAGCCCATCGCAGTGCCAAGACGTTTTCGAGTGGTCGAAGAGGTCCCACTCAATAGTCAAGGCAAGCGACTCACATCGCAGATCGAAGCGATCATAAACGCGCAGTAACTCGCCCTCA
>NZ_JAHGAH010000824.1:0-647 GCF_030248475.1 Vibrio sp. D173a | reverse complement strand
AGTTTTCGAGTAAATCACCCAAACGACCCTCATACTTACAACACATTGCATGAGTCAGAGTATTTTCTGTTAACTCAGCGTTGCTGATTTTTCTAAAACGGTCTCTATAAGTATTTACAACTGCTTCATTGTGATCAGTTGCTACTACAAGAACGTAACTCTGCCAATCACTTACGCAATATAAATTCTGTGATTTCATAATGTTCTCCAATTGCACCAAGCTATAAGTTAGCAAGTTGAACGGAAAACTAAATAAAGTACTTGATAAGATGCGTTTAACTACCAGTTTTAATAGTTAACTAATGAATACTTAGTTGCACTAACACGGGCGCAGATCAAGTTTTTACTAGGTATAAGTTAAAGCTCTAGCTAAAGAATCATAACTAGAGCTTTTCATTACCAAGATAAGATTAAGTCTGAAGTCTCAGATTTTGAAACAGCTTGAATTATCGCTTCATTCTAAGATATACTGGTTATCCGACTTAGTAACAATTTTATATTGGCCTCGTAATGATTGACCTGTCCGCATCAAAGTGATTTCACAATGGTCTTTATTGCCACCGTTATCGTTAATCCAAGTTAACTTGTAGGAATGTTCCGAAGTTTCGAAGTCTACCTCGTTACCCAAGATTTTGATTACGCCATTG
>NZ_JAHGAH010000823.1:0-574 GCF_030248475.1 Vibrio sp. D173a | reverse complement strand
TAAAAACCAACGACAATCAATCGGATCCAAACAAATCTCTAGTGTAGACTTTGTCTGCTACATCTTTAATTTCATCGACCATACGATTAGATACAATTACATCACAACTCGCTTTGAACTCGTCAAGATCATTCATAACTTGTGAGTGAAAAAACTCTGACTCCTTAAGTACAGGCTCATAAACTACAACTTCAATGCCTTTGGCTTTGATGCGTTTCATCACACCTTGAATGCTTGAGGCTCGGAAGTTATCAGAGCCCGCTTTCATAATCAGTCGATAAATACCCACTCGCTTGGGATTACGCTTGATGATTGAGTCGGCCACAAAATCTTTACGTGTTGTATTCGCATCCACGATTGCTCCGATAATTTCATTTGGCACATCTTCGTAATTTGCACGCAGCTGTTTAGTGTCTTTTGGTAAGCAATAACCACCATAGCCAAATGATGGATTGTTGTAGTGGTTGCCGATGCGAGGGTCAAGACCGACCCCCTCAATAATTTGACGACTATCTAGGCTATGTGTCTCAGCATAAGTGTCTAACTCATTAAAGTAAGCCACACGCAATGCAAG
>NZ_JAHGAH010000822.1:0-1065 GCF_030248475.1 Vibrio sp. D173a | reverse complement strand
CTATTACGCTGTGCAAGTTGAGGTCTCTAGTTACTATGAGAATACAGCGATCGAAAATAGCGCCGTCAAAATCTCGAATAACGGCTCTGTTTTAGCAGAAGGGAATACTGACGTATCGGGTAAATACAACATTAAAGTACTGGATACTGATTTGGATACCAGTAAAGCAATTATTGTATCGGCTGATGCTGTAGGTTTTTCTGAAGCTTCAGAATCCAAGCAATTTTCAGATATTGGTACAGAAATAAACTTATACCTACCGACAATTCACGCAAATGTTAACTTTGATAGTCAAATCGCTTCAGATCTACAAGTCGACAATGAGACTCTTGTTTCGGTAGAAGCTCAGAGCTTTGTGAACGCGCAAGGAGAAGCAGTGACGGGACAAATTAGTTCCGAGCTATTCGTAATCGACCCATCGTTGGATATTGATTTGATGCCTGGCGAAATGGTTACGGAGACTCCTTCTGGAGAAACGGTTCCTATTGAGTCTTTTGGTGCGATCACTGCAACCTTTACTGATAGTGAAGGCAATGATCTACAATTAGCTGATGGTAAAACCGCACAAGTTAGAATCCCTGCGTCAGGTTCGAATCCACCAGCGACGATTCCACTCTTCTATTATGATGAAGTACAAGGTATTTGGGTAGAAGAAGGGACTGCTACTTTAGAAAATGGATTCTATGTTGGGGAAGTCGCTCACTTCACAACATGGAATGCAGATAGAATTTATGAAACTGTATACGTTGATGGTTGTGTCGTTGACAAAGAAAATCAATCAATTTCAAATGCAAGGATTCGTTCTGAAGGTGTTGACTATAACGGTCGCTCATCAGCCTATAGTGATGCTCAAGGTAACTTTAGAATACCGGTTAGACAGGATAGTACCGTATTAATCTCTGCAGAAAGCCAGTATCAAAGTCGTACAGAAACTGTACATACCGATTCACGTGATGAAACCATGGATGAGTGCTTAACCCTTGATGATGCTACAACCAAAATCCAGCTAACCTGGGGACAAAACCCAAGAGACTTAGATACACATTTCTATGGTCCAAATGGTGA
>NZ_JAHGAH010000821.1:0-1491 GCF_030248475.1 Vibrio sp. D173a | reverse complement strand
GTGAAATCTGCGCTCTCTCAATACACCAACTGGGATTTCATCTCTATGGTCAGCAAGTATGGCATTGAGTTTGAAGAGCGAGATCATGGGCAACTGTTCTGTGTGAATGACCACACCGCAAAAGACATCGTCAATATGCTGCTTGCAGAGTGTGATGATGCGGGTGTTCAGCAACGCTACCGTTGTGACGTTCACTCGATTGAAAAAACTGAGACAGGCTTCCAAATGCACCTCAACACTGATCTGGTTGAGTGTGAGTCGCTAGTTGTGGCGACAGGTGGTTTATCGATGCCTAAGCTGGGCGCAACGCCATTTGGCTATAAGATTGCGGAGCAGTTTGGCTTATCTGTGATGCCAACGTCTGCTGGTTTGGTGCCATTTACGCTGCATAAAGAAGATAAAGAGGACTTTGCCTAACTGTCTGGTATTGCGATCCCTGCTGAGATCACTGCGCAAGACGGTACTCTTTTCAAAGAAGCGCTGTTGTTTACCCATCGTGGTTTGTCGGGCCCTTCTGTTCTGCAAATCTCGTCTTTCTGGAAAGCAGGTCAAGCGGTTTCGATTAACCTAGTCCCTGAAGCGGATGTGGCTGAGCTGCTTGAGCGCTCACGTGAGAAGCACCCAAATCAGAGCCTAATGAGCACGCTTGCTAAGGTATTACCTAAGCGTCTGGTAGAGGCGTTGATTGAGCGTAAAGAGCTGCAAGACAAGCCGTTAAAGCAATTCAATGAGAAGCAGTTAGCGGCGGTGACTGAGCATCTAGAAAACTGGAAGATCGCACCGAATGGCACCGAAGGCTATCGCACTGCCGAGGTGACACTAGGCGGTGTCGACACCGATCACCTGTCATCAAAAACCATGGAGTGTAAAACAGTCTCGGGCTTGTACTTTGTCGGTGAAGTGATGGATGTGACAGGCTGGCTAGGTGGCTACAACTTCCAATGGTGCTGGAGCTCTGGTTTCGCAGCTGGCCAGTGGGTATAGCGGTCTAATCGCGAACTCAAACGCACATCTGCATGATAAATTAAGAAGATGAGTAAGACCTACTGAAAGGTTTTTACTCATCTTGCTGGCTTCCTCGCTCTCTTCTTCTTTTTCTCAAACGATAGACTTAAGTTATCGAATAACTAGCGCAACCCCCTATTTAATAATAAGTATTTCAATTTCTGGTGAGAGTTAATGTGAGACATTTGACTTAGAACAGATGAATTATTATTTAATATGGCGATAATGGCGTATATAATTTATTGAGTAGACAAACGGACGTAATAGGTATTGCTGACTGCAAATTAAGACAATGGATGCACCGCTAGATATGCAAATAGGTGCTAGATTTGATACGAAAAAACATGGTTATGTTACCGTTATAGAATACTACAATACTCATACCGTTATCGTTGCGTTTGAAAATACAGGTAATATTCGTGCTATTACAGCGGCGAAACTGCGCAGTGGTCAATTATCTGATCGCTCTGTTCCGCCTCAATCTAC
>NZ_JAHGAH010000820.1:0-600 GCF_030248475.1 Vibrio sp. D173a | reverse complement strand
CAGAGATTAGAATTTTTCGACCTGGCTTCTTGGCATGATCAACCACTAGCACGCGTCGGCCACGCTTACCCGCTTCAGCGGCACACATTAAGCCAGCGGCGCCTGCGCCAATTACGATGACATCAAATTTTTCACTCATGGTGTTCTGCTTTACTTACCTAATCATCACTCAGCACTTCCTGTACCTGTGACGTAACCAATAAAAAAGGATGTGCGTTAACAGCACATCCTTACTCGTTGCTCGCTATTTTAGCGTCAAATTTTAACTTTGCAATTGCTCGCGTTGCACTCAATAGGCGTGCACAACCGCTCTTGAAAAGAGATCAGCTTGTTTTGAATGACTCATTGTCGATTAGACAAAGAATGCCGCCAAAAGGGTCACGCCAAGCAGAGAGACAGATAAAATGAACAGCTCTCTTACTCTATCGCACTTGCCAGTGAATACTGGGTCGTGGTGATGGTGATACTCTTTACTCTTGATGTAACTGAACAGTCTTACCTGCTTGGTTACATTGCCGTGCGTTGTGAAGAAACCGCCGCCATCGACTTGTTGATACAAAAGTGGGTGTGCTTCTCGCATAATGTAAATCAGTGTTCTTA
>NZ_JAHGAH010000082.1:0-3248 GCF_030248475.1 Vibrio sp. D173a | reverse complement strand
TTGGGTATAGGTGTGAGGCTGGGTAGGAGTGTTCATATTATTAAAAAAGCTTATTTTCGACAGAACTCAACTTACATTATCCAAAGGCACGGTGAAGAATCTCTTTAATGAAGAGAAGCGCCGTATTGATGTAACATTCATGTTGGAATGTTAGTGTGGGCGTGGGTAGATTCTGAAAATTATTGGCCCGCTTATTTTGGTTTGTACGAGCGAGCGAGTGAAGGATGCATTTGATGCGGAAGACATCACCATTCCATTCCCGCAAAGATATGTACATATCCAGCAATAATGAAAGGAACATCTGCTCATTTTTTGCACACCAATAAAACTTGCGACAAGTGACAGACAGATTAATTTCATATCTGATGCATTTATCCTCGTTTAATAAAATATATGCGAGGTAAAGGTTTAGGTTTTAAATATTAAAATTTATTATATTAGCTTGGGGTTAATTAGTTATTTGAATTTTAAGTGATTAAAAATGAATTGGAATGTAAATCACAATTAATAGTTAATATTTCCTTGGAATGTAAAAACACTTTTTTGGTGTATTTGCTCTAAATGTTTATTGTTTTTCTGGTATTAATTGAATTTAAATAATTGTTTTTGTTGCCTTTTTTGTGGTTTCATTGTTTTTTTAATATTTAATAAATGTGATTTTCATTCCTATCAATAAGAAATTATCTTTTAATGGTTTAAGTTAAGTATATTATTTTTTACTGTTTTCTGATTAAAACTATAAACACGCAATAGGTGATGGCGGATATAAAAATCCGTTGGATCTTATTTGTACAATAAACGGAAGAGAGTGAAAAAGTGAAATCAAATAAAAACATTCTTAAAGCAGCAGTGGGCATGGCGATGTTATCTGGCCTACCAACAGCAGCGAATGCTCACGGTTGGACAGAGTTTCCGAGTGCTCGCCAAAATACATGTTATGAACAAGGCGGAATTTGGTCGGGCAATCCACCAAATGCGGCTTGTGCTCAGGCAAAGGAGATCTCGGGTACCTATCCGTTTGTTCAGCGCAACGAGTACGCGAAGAACATTACCGACTACAACAACATGGAAGCGGTAAAAGCGGCAATTCCTGACGGCACACTATGTTACGCAAACGACCCGCAGAAGAAGGGTATGGGGGCGCCACATACCGCTTGGACTCGTACAGAGCTCAACACGGGTACCTTTGAGTTCGTGTTCAATGCCACTGCACCACACAACCCATCATTCTGGGAATTTTACCTAACCAAACCAGGCGCAGATCTGAGCAAGTCGCTTGCTTGGGGTGATCTAGAACTTATTCAGACAGAAGGTAATGTGCCAGTTGAAGATGGCAAGTATCGCATGAACGTTACCATTCCTTCTGACCGCTCAGGCGACGCTATTCTATATGTTCGCTGGCAACGCGATGATGCGGCGGGTGAAGGCTTCTACAACTGTTCTGATATCACTATTGTGGGCGGTGAAACCCCTCCACCTGAGCCAACACCACAGCCTGACCTTGTGAAGGGTGATCTGTACATCCCTGTCGACTTTGTTGGCCCAGACCTTGGTGATACGGTTAAATACGACATCATCAATAAGTACGGTGATATTGCACGCAGCTTTGATATTGAAGTGAATTCATCCAACATCAATGACTGGCAGCGTCTACTGGCGTCAGAGATCAATGGTTGGCATGAAGAATTCAAAGATGGTGCAGTATTCATTGGTGACTGGCATGAAGAAATGTCTCACTACATGTACTTCCAAAACGATCCTTCACGTAACTTCTTCAACTCAAAAGATAGCCGTGCATCGGGTGTGATCTCAGTAATTGATGGGGACGATGGTACGGTTGAGCCCCTAACTGGTGAGCTTTACGAGCTGGTTAAGAGTGATAAGGTCGTAAACGCAGGCGACAAAGTTGTGATTGCAGTTAGTGAAGCGGCGAATCTGACTCAAACCCAAGGCACAGCGGTGAGCATTCAAAACAATGGTACCGCGTCTATCGTGGTAGATACGACAACCATTACTCAGAATGAAACACTTTCGTTTGTTGCTAACGCAGTGAACAGTGAACGTAAAGAGACATTCACATTTGAAGTGATTGCAGATGAAGGTACGGTTGATCCAGACCCAACACCAGACCCAGATCCAACACCGGATCCAAGTGGTGATGAATGGGATGCAGCAAAAACGTATCTAGGTGGTGAAGTGGTGTCTTACGCTGATGGAAAATGGAAAGCTCAGTGGTGGATTGAAGGTGGTGATGATCCACAAACGACATACCAAAAAGACCAATGGGGTGTTTGGCGTCCAGCTAGCTAATCTCATTCACTAAAGCCAAATGGATTTGGCCTAGGCAAGCATCAAAGCCATCGTTCCAGTTAATAGTGCGATGGCTTTTTCATATGCTCGAGGTATAGGTTAAAGTCGGTTAATCACCCTCTGTTGCTCAATGGGCAATTGCTCTAGAGAATCGCTCTTGCCCGCCAGTCCCTGGCTAACGAATAAGATGTTTTTGAACTGTTTCATGATCACCTCCTTTCTATTAAGTGTTGTCTCTAGAAGGGGACATTTCCATGATAAAAGCATGGTTAATTGCGTTAGGACAAGCCCTTTGCCATTTCGATTCAATGGGCAGTGGATCTCAATGAAGAGGACCTTCCAATATACACGGTATCACCAAGTTGCTAAACTCACGCTTCGCGGCTGCACATTGAACTTCAGTCCACTCAAAGAGAGAAAATCTATGACGGTAGAAAATGTGCTTCCTGAACACTATGCAGAGCTGCTAGCCGTTTGGGAAAATTCAGTCCGAGCGACGCATGACTTCATCACAGAAGAAGATATTGAGTTTTTTAAACCCATCATCATTGAACAAGCATTTCCTGCAGTCACCTTAAAGTGTGTGAAAGACACTGCAGGTGCAATACAAGGTTTTGTTGGTGTTCATGATGAAAAAATCGAGATGCTGTTTCTTCTAGACCAAGCAAGAGGAAAAGGCATAGGTAAGATGTTGCTGCAACACGCGATAAAACATCTCGGCGCAGTAAAAGTCGATGTGAATGAGCAAAACCCACAAGCCGTCGGTTTTTACCAACGTATGGGTTTTAAAGTCGAATCTCGCTCACCACTCGATGATATGGGTAAACCATTTCCAATTTTACACATGACGTTATAACGCTCGATATGTCGTACATCCGCCTTAAACAGGTTTTGTTAGAAGAAACGCCCAAAGCTAATAACAGAAGTGGACCCCAATG
>NZ_JAHGAH010000819.1:0-883 GCF_030248475.1 Vibrio sp. D173a | reverse complement strand
ATGAGAGCCTAGAAACTCGTGTTCACGAACGTACCCAAGAGCTTGAAAAACTCAACCAGCGTTTGGTGAAAGCCACTCAAGTGTCAGAACAAGAGTCACAATCTAAATCGCGTTTCTTGGCGGCGGTGAGCCACGACTTGATGCAGCCATTGAATGCGGCGCGCTTGTTTGCTTCTTCACTGTCAGAAGTCGCGAAAGAGCAAGAGGTTAAGCAGCTCTCTTCGCATATCGAGAGTGCACTTGGTGCGGCAGAGGACTTGATTGGTGACCTATTGGATATCTCGCGTTTAGAGTCGGGCAAGCTAGAGACCAATGTCCATAGCTTCGCTATCAATGATGTGCTGTCCAACCTGAATGCAGAATTCAGTGCTTTGGCAGGGCAACAGAATATCGATTTCCATATGGTGCCATCATCGCTGTTTATTCAATCCGACCCCAAACTATTGCGTCGCGTGATTCAGAACTTTTTGACCAATGCGTTCCGCTATAACCCGAGTGGTAAAGTTGTATTGGGTGCACGGCGTGTAAATGGTCGAGTGCGTATTGATGTATGGGATAACGGCACTGGTATCGATGAAGATAAACAGCAAGAGATTTTTGAAGAATTCACTCGTGGTAGCCAAGTACGTTCAGATCAAGGTTTAGGTCTTGGCTTAGCGATTTCAAAAGGCATCGCACACGTTCTTGGGCATGAAATCTCGATGCGCTCTTGGCCAGATGAAGGCAGCGTATTCTCGATTACCTTGCCACGAGCTGAGAAGGTGGTTACTGCACCGCAAGTGGCGGCACCGACCGTCAACAGCGAAATCGCCCAACTGAAAATCCTGTGTGTGGATAACGAGCGAGACATTCTGGTCGGCATGGAGAACCTGATTGGTCGTTG
>NZ_JAHGAH010000818.1:0-998 GCF_030248475.1 Vibrio sp. D173a | reverse complement strand
CAATGCTTGAGTGAATCTGAAATTGCTCAAATTATCGAAAGCACGGATACACCGATTCTGGTGCTCAACCGAGAAATGCCTTTAAAGCCAGAGCACGCGATCACCACCGATCATTATCAAAGTGCTTGTTTGATGGTTGAACATATCATCGAGCAGGGTCATACAGAGATTGCCGTTATTCGTGGTAAAGCTGGTTCGTCGACCGATGAGCTACGTTATCAAGCGTATCAAGATGTGCTCACCAAGCACGGTATTGAGCTGAACGAGTCTAGTGTTATTCAAGGCGATTGGACAATGGAGAGTGGCTACCATGCCGCGCAAGCTTTAGTGGCAAGCAAAGCAAGCTTCACTGCAATTCTGTCTGAAAACGATGATATGGCGATTGGTGCGATTAAGGCGTTAACTCAGCTAGGGTATTCATTACCTCAAGATATTTCTATCGTCGGGTTTGATAACAGCAAAGTGGGCGAGTTCCTTACACCCAGTTTAACCTCTGTCAGCGTACCGCTGGAGCAGATGACGCAAAAAGCGATTCTACAAATTGTTGGTGATGCTGAACAAGCTGCGGCCATCAACACTACCGGCAGTTTGGTGCTGCGCGATTCAGTAAAGAGTTGCTAAAACGGATGCAGAGGGTTGCCTAGAAGGTTCTTTGATTGAATCACTTCTAGGCTGGGGATGTTCGATAGAGAGTTGAGGTTAGTGATCGAGCTTGGCGATGATTTTGCCAACCGTACGCTGATTTCGGATATCAAGCAGAGCATCACCAACTTCACCGAGAGTAATCACTTTGAGGTTTGGAATGACGACGTCTCCTGTGAGCCTAGGCTAAGCTGGTGGAAGCTGAGACCTTTAAGGAAAGCGTTGTCGTAGCGTTCTGGTGTCACGACTTGAACAAGCTAAACCATCTCGCCTTCATAAGCCAATACACCAGCGGCAAGTTTGTCGTTATCGCCGCCGACACAATCCAGCGCAATATCTACACCTTGGTCTTGAGT
>NZ_JAHGAH010000817.1:0-1148 GCF_030248475.1 Vibrio sp. D173a | reverse complement strand
TGGGTAAGGTAAAGCTTAGCGCCAACCAAGTGGTTGGGTTGAACGACAACGACAATCCTGAACCACCAGGGTTAGGCATAAAAAAGTGCATAGCGAGGAGAAAAACCACCGCCAATGAAGCCAAGAAGGGTTTATTGAGCGGAAGTTGAGTCACCTGACCCTCAAGCTGTGTACCACTGGTGTGTATTGTCGCCATAGATCCTTAACCTTATAAAAACGGGGCCTGTCCGATTAGAACAAGCCCCGATACTGTAACACTTTTTCACCCTATTGGCTGAGTGGTATTGTAGCTCTATTTCATAGTTAACATAGGCTTAAGAAAGCGAGCAGTGTGAGAACCTTCGACCAATGCCACATCTTCTGGTGTACCTGCCGCAATAATCTCACCACCACCTTGGCCACCTTCTGGACCCAAGTCGATGATCCAGTCTGCGGTTTTTATCACGTCTATTTCCGTGGTCACGCAGGCGGTGCAGCACAGTCAAAAGCTGCTGGATATCGTGGAAGTGAAGACCTGTAGTTGGCTCGTCTAGGATATACAGAGTTTTACCGGTATCACGCTTGGACAGCTCACGAGCCAGTTTCACACGTTGAGCTTCACCACCAGATAGAGTTGTCGCGGCTTGTCCAAGTCGAATGTATGATAAGCCCACATCCATTAATGTTTGTAGCTTACGTGCGATCACTGGAACTGGGTTAAAGAATTCACGAGCATCTTCGACCGTCATCTCTAACACTTCATCGATGGTTTTGTCTTTATAGCGTACTTCCAGTGTTACACGGTTATAGCGTTTCCCTTTACATACATCACAAGGAACGTATACATCTGGTAAGAAGTGCATTTCGACTTTAATTACACCATCACCCTGACAGGCTTCACAGCGTCCACCTCGAACGTTGAAGCTAAAGCGGCCCGGCTTGTAACCACGAGAACGTGCTTCTTGTGTACCCGAAAATAGTTCACGAATTGGCGTGAAGATGCCGGTATAAGTTGCCGGGTTAGAGCGCGGGGTGCGTCCAATTGGGCTTTGGTCGATATCGATAACCTTATCGAAATGCTCTAAGCCTTTTATCTTCTTGTACGGTGCAGGTACTGCTGTTGTGGCACCGTTAAGCTGCGTGTGGGCGATCTTAAAGAAGGTATCGTT
>NZ_JAHGAH010000816.1:0-390 GCF_030248475.1 Vibrio sp. D173a | reverse complement strand
GAAATGGCGTTTATTGTTATTTTGCTCTTCTCATTTATCGTTTGCGCTTTCTTATCAATATTTCTATCACTCTAACTTTGAGTGAAAGACCACTTGAAGTTGGAAAAATCACGATTTCCCCGCCTTACCCCTGTAAAACTAGTACTTTTGAAGCTTTAAAAGAGAAAGTTGAACATGTGGCTACAAATGTTTAATTTCTTTTGCGTTAAATGTTGACACATTTCCATAAACACGCAGTTTTGGGTGTTGCAGGAAGGTAGATTTGCAAATTAAATCAATTTTAATGCATTTTTATTTCTGGAGGTTGTCTTGAAAAAGTCAGCATTGCTAGTCCTAGAAGACGGGACAGTATTCCACGGTGAATCCATTGGCGCAGACGGTTCTGCTGTT
>NZ_JAHGAH010000815.1:0-1054 GCF_030248475.1 Vibrio sp. D173a | reverse complement strand
CTTCTTGTTCTCAGGGTGTGGGTACATAGGGTCAAGATAGACCACGTCGGGTTGAGCAAACTCTGGATCGGCACTCAGCTTATCAAGCGCATCATGACTCGAGGCATGAATCAAACTCATACGCTCACTCACCCAGCTACCGATATCAGGGTCGTGCTGCGCGCGCTGCAGGCCATCATCAAGCAGAGCTGCAACCACAGTGTGTCGCTCAACCATCTGAACTTTGCAGCCCAATGATGCCAACACAAATGCATCACGCCCCAACCCTGCCGTACCATCAAGTATGGTTGGCGTCGCGCCCTTGTTCAGACCTGCAGCCTTAGCGATCGCTTGCCCTTTGCCACCACCAAATTTACGTCGGTGTCCAACGGCTCCGCCTACCAAATCCACAAAGATAGCACCAAGCTTTGGCTCATCAACTTTACGCAGCTCAAGCCTTTCGCTGGTCAACACTAAGGCAAACACACTGTTCTCATCGTGAGATAGGTGCCAGCGTGAAGCCAACTCATTGAGGTGGTCAATTTGGTTCGCGTCTTCGCAAATCAGTTGTAGTTGCAAGGTTGTCTCCAGAGGACTCGATGATAAAAAATAAGGCAACCAGTTTACCTGATTGCCTCATAAATACGTAACTTTGAGATGACTTTCTGTTTTTAGCCAACACGCTCGCTAATTAAAGCACACGCTCTTGTCGTAGCTCTTCCACCAGCTCAGGTAACGGTTTAGGGCGACCTATGATGTAGCCTTGTGCGTAGTTGACCCCAAGCTCGATAAGCTTATCAATGATTTGGGTGTTCTCCACAAACTCAGCCACCGTGTATTTGCCCATCTGCTTGGCCAGATCATTGATTGAGCGCACCATCACGTGGTCCATCTCGTTGACATCAATATCACGCACAAACAGACCATCGATCTTAACGATATCCACGGGCAGTTTCTTCAGATAACCAAATGAAGATAAGCCTGAACCAAAATCATCCAGTGCGATCATACAGCCGAGTTCTTTCAAGCGAGTAAAGAGCTTAATTGCCTGCTTCATGTTACTCATGGCTGCAGT
>NZ_JAHGAH010000814.1:0-698 GCF_030248475.1 Vibrio sp. D173a | reverse complement strand
GGGTCAAAAACTGCAGCTTTCAGCCAAGGGGAGCGTTGACGATCTGACGCTGGATGCGACGCTGTCAGAGTTGATAGAGGGCAAGTTATCCGGAAACCTTCAACCTCTCGAACCTACACTGCCGTTTGACCTTGAATTGGTTGATGGAAAGGCGCAGTGGCCACTCACAGGCAAGAGTGACTATCAGGTTGCGATAAAACAGTTAAAAACCAACGGTTCACTGGAAGGCTTCAAACTAAACCTAGACGCTGAAGCCGCGGGTACCGATATTCCGGATGTTCACCTTGATGTTGAAGGGGCAGGTAGCACGGAACATATTGATCTTGAGCGCCTTGATATCGCGACCTTAGGCGGACACGTTACTGGTGCTGTCAAAGCCAACTGGAAAGACCTTGTGAATTGGCAGGCGGATATTGGCCTGCAGCATATACAGCCGGGGTTGCAGTGGCCGGAAGCCGAAGGTGATATCAGCGGTAGTCTCAAAACCTCGGGTAGCCTAACCGAAGCGGGTGGCTGGCAGGTGGAATTACCGACCTTAGATATCGATGGCATTTTGCGTGAGTATCCATTGAATATTCAAGGCCAGTTGTCAGCGTCGGATAAAACCGCTTCTGGTGAACCGAGCGTAGAAACTTCTGGACTGCGTTTGTCGCACGGCGTCAACGCCATCAATGTGGTAGGCAAGCTTGATAAGCAAT
>NZ_JAHGAH010000813.1:0-647 GCF_030248475.1 Vibrio sp. D173a | reverse complement strand
CCAAAGATATTCACCGCAATCAATATTCACTTTGAAGTGTCCGGTGAAAACTTGGATGAAGAGCTAGTTGCAAAGGTTTGTGCTGATTCTTTAGAAAAATACTGTTCAGTTTGTCTGATGCTAGGCGCAGGGGTTGAAATGACCCATAGTTGGGAAATCGTCTAATAAAAAGAAAGGCCACGTAATTTTCATACGTGGCCTTCATTTTTAAGTTCTGTATTGTCCGTTAATTAGAGAGCCTAATCACGTAACAGAAGCGGCTTGGTTATTTCGCTACTTCTTCAACAATCACTTCATCAACTTGAACTTCTTCTTGGTACTCAAAGCCTGGAATTGTTGCTTCAACACGACTGTTCATCGCACGACCTTCAGCGGTGTCATTCGTCGCTACTGGGTTTTCTTCACCTTCACCAGAAGCGGTAATACGGCTAGCGTCGATGCCTTGCTCTTCGATGTACGCAGCAACGGCTGCAGCACGTTTCTTAGAGATCATCATGTTGTATTCAGCAGCACCTGTAGAGTCAGTGTGACCAACGACTTCTACATTCGATTCAGGGTGAGCCTGAAGAACAGCAATCAGAGGACCAAGCGCTGCTTTACCATCTGCTGATAGCTCAGTGCTGTTCGTCGCGAACATCTCTTGAGAG
>NZ_JAHGAH010000812.1:0-701 GCF_030248475.1 Vibrio sp. D173a | reverse complement strand
ACTTCGTTGTCGAGCATGCTCACTTACATCCGTAAGCTCCGCGTGCTCTCCTAGAATTTCAAACAACTACTTTGAAAAATGATGATTTTGGAGGCTCCTTTTACAGGAGCCTTTTTTGTATCTGGTGGCTGTTGGTATCGGGGTTATTTTTTGATACTGAGGAGGGTGCCTGACTTACATTTGAATGAATAGTAGTGGCGGCTTTCGCTGAATTTACCTAGGCCTTCACCATCGCAGTAGTCGATGTTGATGTCGCGCATCACTTCTAAGGTGTCTTCGCTGCTTAGGGCAAACTTAGAGCCATCTGAACAGACAATACGCACTCTTTCATCGTGACTTACCGAGTAGAGGTCGACTTCGGTATTACACAGCTCAAAAGAGGCTTCTCGAAAGTTGTCTTGTTGAGAGTTGGAAGCGCAACCAGCAGTAAGTGTGGCCGCGAACACGACTAAGAGTCCGAGTCTATTCATCATTTATCCTTCACCTTTATTACATTGTGTGACTGTTTTTACATCCTCTTTCGGGGGAGCCTTTATTGCGACAAGCTCCATTGCTGAAGCTATGATCTAAGGCTGAGATATAAAAGTATAGGTGCAAATTAATAATTTATAATAAGTTTTTCGCTTTATGATTTTCTGGGAATCACAAACAAAAAGGCCAACACTGAGGTTGGCCTTCGAGGTATTTATTTTCTTTTGAGC
>NZ_JAHGAH010000811.1:0-669 GCF_030248475.1 Vibrio sp. D173a | reverse complement strand
CTTCTTAACTTAAATATAGAAAAGCCGCACAGCTCTTCTGTACGGCTCATCCAGTGTACTCATTGACAAGTATTTTGCCAGTAGCTTAACTAACTTTTGTACGCTTTATGCTGAAACGAGAACAACATCGAGCAATTGAGCGACACTATCAGCCACATAGTCAGGATTTGATGCTGAAATAGGCTCACCGTGGTTGTAGCCGTATGTCAGACCAAACGAGTGACAACCTGCATTCTTCGCCGCTTTAATATCATTACTAGAGTCACCAACCATCAACATCTCTTCCGCTTTCACATTGTGTTTTTCTAGTAACCAGTTTAGCGCGACTGGGTTCGGTTTCTTTTCTGGGAACGAGTCACCGCCAAGTACATCAACAAAGTACTTGTCGATGCCGTGTTGCGCGAGAACGTCTGGCACAAACTTCGATGGTTTGTTAGTGACCAATGCCATGGTAAAGCCCGCTTTGTGCAGCTCAGCCAACGTCTCTTTTACTGACGGGTAAAGGTGGCTTAGCTTGTGGCCGCCTTGCTCGTAGAAATCATCAAACAAGATACGCGCTTTCTTCAGAAGCTCTGGTTCTAAGCCTGGGTCAACGGTTAGGTTGCGGCTGAGCGAACGTCCAATAAGCACGTCAGCACCATTACCAACGTAGTCACGAACTTGTTCTTC
>NZ_JAHGAH010000810.1:0-855 GCF_030248475.1 Vibrio sp. D173a | reverse complement strand
TGCTAAGCAAGAAATCACCAGCTCAGAGACGATGATGTTCTCTCCGACCTTGGTTCGCCGCAACTCCGTCACTAAGCTCAACTAATACCAAGACCGGCTAGTACCAAGAGCAACGAATACCAAGATTAACCAGCGAGGTCAGTGAATCAGCTGCGCTCGCTTCGAATCACCCTATTCCCCTATCGAACAAATGAAAAAAAGCCCTAGCGAAAAACGTCCGCTAGGGCTTTGTTACCATACTCTCACTAATGTATCCGTACCTTAGTCATTCCCTTATCAGCGAGATTTATACCAATAAGGTTCACCAAAACTTTTGAGCCGAGTGGGTCAGTCTGATTAATCCCCCGAAAATTCAAACTGGTAGCAAGTTTGATGGCGGTACTCTTGTTCAGGTCTAAGAATACAGCTCTCTTGCTTCCACTCTGGGTGGTTTGGCGAGTCCGGTAAAAACTGTGTTTCCAACGCGACACCTGCATAATCTTGGTAGCTTGTCCCTGAACGGTTTGGCGTTCCTGCCAACCAATTTCCAGTATACAGCTGCATTGCAGGCTTGGTCGTAAACACTTTTAAAGTCACCAGTGCGTCTGGAGAAGTCACCGTTGCGGCACACTTTCCAGCTCGGCACTCTTCTGCCAATAGAAATGAATGGTCATAGCCTTTGGCATTCTTTTGTTGCTCATCTCCCAGTAAACGCTCTGAGATCATCATAGGCCGATTGAAATCGAAGCTGGTCGATTTTACTGATTTAAGCCCATCGAGTGGGATCCCAGATTTGTCTGTCGGCAGGTATTGTGACGCATTAATGCTAACAATATGCGACAAACAATCTTTCTCCAACTCAGCGCCCAATAGGTT
>NZ_JAHGAH010000081.1:0-2918 GCF_030248475.1 Vibrio sp. D173a | reverse complement strand
CATTGGGGTCCACTTCTGTATTCAAATTTTTTGCTTTAGAAAAATGGGAAGCGATTGATTTTAAGCTCATATATTTGCCTACTTAATCTAAATTCGATATTTGTTCAAACAACAAAAGCAGCCGAATTAAGGCTGCTTTAGTAGTGATATTCCTAACCTAGTTAGAACTCATAGTTCACACTAAGCTCGACAGATTGCTCTGCACCGAACCAACAGTTCGATTGGTCATAACACGCGTAATACTCTTCGTTGAAAATATTGTTCACGGCTAGGTTCGCTGTTGCACCAGATAGCGCATCACTGGCTGCCCCTAAGTCGTAACCTACAGACAAATCAACCACCGTGTAAGACGGAACTTTACCTTGTGTATTACTCGCATCCATTTGCATTTCACCAACGTAACGAGCACCTACGCTGAATCGAGAGCCCGCTAGCATGCCGTTAAACACGTTGTAGTTTGCCCACATGTTAGCTGTGTGTTCAGGTACATAAATTGGCGTCGTACCTTCTAAACCATTGTTAGAGTCTTCCGTAATTTCCATGTCAACATACGTATATGCAGCAGTAATATCGAAGTTCTCGGTCGCGAACCAACGTCCTGATAGCTCTGCACCTTGCGATACCACTTCACCCACTTGGATTCTTGGGCCATAAACGTTGGTTGGGTCTGTCATCAACATGTCTTCTTTCACAATATGGAATAGAGAAACCGTTGCTTCTTTCGACATATCATCAGACAGGTATTTCACACCAATCTCTGCTTGCTGTGCTGTCTCTGGGTCAAACTCATTACCAGCCTTATCAACACCCGGCGCTGGTTCAAAGCTCGTCGCGTAACTAGCAAAAGGTGCTAACCCATTGTCAAACTGATACAGAGCCCCTAAGCGGTAAGTAAACTGTTTATGATCAGATTCATGCGCGTAGTAATCACTCTCTGATTTGTAATGGTCAAATCGTGCGCCAGCAATCAGTACTAATGCATCTAAACGGATTTGGTCTTGCAGGTAAAAGCCCAGTTGGCTTGATGTTGTGTCATCTAGATATTCACCTGTTTTAGTTACATCGCTACGATCTAACAGATCATTGTTAGGGTTCAATGGATCAAAGCTATTAAAGCCACTGCCATTCGCAATGTAAGACGAGTAGTTAACATTACCGTCTAAGTCTTGGTAATCTAGACCAAGCAATAGATTGTGTTCGACAGACCCAACATTGATGATGCCGCTCAACTGGTTATCAATAACAAAGCCTTTGAAACTCTCATCCGTTGAATACAAATAACGATCCAGCTGGTTCGGCGTTCTTGGGTCGTAACTCACATGATAAGTGTTCTCTTGATATAGAGACGCATCGGTGTAACGAGCATTCTGTAAGAATGTCCATTTATCATTGAAGTCATGGTTAATCTTATAACCAACCATCAACACTTCACGTTCCAACGTATTCCAATTCTTATCACCCATCGAAACGGATGGATCGCTTACTTTCAGAACATCTAATGGCATTGCCGAGTTAATGCCCATTGAAGGATCTTTTTGGTAGTAAAGGTTAAAGTTAACTAATGTACTGTCAGTTGCTTGCCAATCCACTGAGGGAGCAATTAGGTATCGCTCTTCTTCTGCATTATCAACTTGGCTATCTTGTTTACGAGCAAGCGCGATCAAACGGTAAGAAAAATCACTGTCCCCAAACTGACCAGTGGTATCGATAGAAGCTTCCTGCAAATTACGTGACCCCGTCGCAACGCCAACCTTAGTGGATTGCTCATTTTGCGGGGCTTTCGCGATCATATTCACCATACCACCTGGGGGCATTGCACCATAAAGTACAGAGGTTGGTCCTTTAAAGATCTCGACTTGCTGCATTGCAATCGGGTCAATCTGTGGCTGTAGGTTCCAACCATTTAAGAATTGAAGCGAAAGACCATCGTAGTAGTTAACGTTGTTGGTCGCAAAACCACGGATAGAGTACGAATCAAACATGGCTACCGAACTACCACGGTTTTCAGTTACAACACCCGGTGCATAACGAAGGGCTTGATTCAAAGATTGAACACCTCGCTGCTCTAACTGTTCTTCATCAATAACGGTAATACCTTGAGGCGTTTCTTCTGGCTCAAGAGCCGACTTAGTTGCGGTATTACGATAAGCTTTTCCTAAAACAGTGATAGTTTCTATATTCGAATCTGTCGCTGTAACAGCTTCTTCTGCTAAAACCTGCGTGGAAAATGCAGTCAACAACGCAACTGCCAGTGATGAATACTTAAAACGAACGTGAGTGGTCATGATTCCCTCGGTACCAATGCTTAACTTAAATAGTAATAAATCTCATTTGCATTGTGTGTATCTATAAAAGGGATAATTAACAATTTGGTGCAAATTCCAAAAGAACTTGGCCAATTTTGAGAAGAGTTAGGTCAATTGATGATTAAAAATACAATTAACCTTATTGTTTGAGAGGCTTTGTAGGGAGTACGCAGAAAGAAGATATGACTACGATTTAATAATAGGCACCCAGTATTCCATGACGGCATCTGCGGCATTAGATTTATAGGCTGACGGGTACACTTCAAGTTCGTAACCGTCGACACCTCGATAACCAGATTTAGGCAACCAATTAAGTACGAACCAGCTCAGAGTGTATCGAAGATTCTCAATCGGGCCACAGTGTTTAACCACTGCGTAGGTTTGTTTAGGAACGGATAAGACCTCTAATTTATCAGAGATAATGCTTGGCAATTGAGGGATTGAGATTTCGTCTTTAAGTTCGACCCCTGCCCAATAGCGGATATTAGGGTGTGTTGATCTTAGATGCTAGACCACCACACATTACCGCGAATAGCTCAGATTGAGTCATTTTTGGTACGAATGGGCGAACAACTAGAGGTGCTTCAGTTTGACCTACGAAAATGTTAGCTG
>NZ_JAHGAH010000809.1:0-560 GCF_030248475.1 Vibrio sp. D173a | reverse complement strand
CATGTCCCTGTTTGCATTTAGACCGTTTGACTTTTTGAGTATGAATAAAATAAGTCCTTATTTGTATTGATCTATTTCCTAAAATCTTCTTTTGAAAGAGCATGCAGTTCGATATGCAATCAATTACCTCTGAAAATGGATTTTTCTTAAGGAAATACTAGTCTTAAGGGTAAACGAGTTCGATAAACAGCCAGTAAAAACAAAATCGAACCGCGACAAGTTAAAAGTAAAAGACTTGATATAAAAACAGTGGTTGAACCTGAGTTACAACCTAATACGCGCTTACAACAATTTTTACACGATGATGGGACCGTCATTATGTGTATCTAGGGGGACATATGGATGTCGAAGTTTTGCGTAACGCAGCAGTAGTTAAGCAAGTGAATGGTGACGTTGTTGTCATAACCGCAGATGGATCCGCCCGCAAGGTGAAGGTAGGGGATACCATTCGCGAGAATGAAATCG
Source organism: Vibrio sp. D173a (assembly GCF_030248475.1). Taxonomy (NCBI): domain Bacteria; kingdom Pseudomonadati; phylum Pseudomonadota; class Gammaproteobacteria; order Vibrionales; family Vibrionaceae; genus Vibrio; species Vibrio sp. D173a. The sequence continues at coordinate 95 of NZ_JAHGAH010000809.1, read as the reverse complement.
TGATGACAGCGAAAGGCGCGAAGTTAGTGTTGGTCGATGTTTCCGGTGAAATACCGGTTGATGAAAACTGTGTTGGTTGTCTCGATAATGCGGTG
>NZ_JAHGAH010000808.1:0-1690 GCF_030248475.1 Vibrio sp. D173a | reverse complement strand
CACCAGCCATCACATTGGCGGCTTTTCATGCAATAAAAGAAGGTAATGACCCGATTTTACTTGTACTGGCTGCAGATCATCTCATACAAGATGTCTCTTCTTTTTCAAGTTCGATAGAAACTGCAAAAGCCTTTGCCAATGATGATCAGCTTGTGACTTTTGGCATTGTCCCAGAGTCACCAGAAACCGGTTACGGCTATATAAAGAGAGGGGAAAAAAAATCGCCAGATAAAGAGGGCTACAATGTCGATAGTTTCGTTGAAAAACCGAACGCGGTGACAGCGCAGGCCTACCTCGACTCCGGAGAGTACTACTGGAACAGTGGTATGTTTATGTTCAAAGCATCAAAGTACTTAGATGAATTAAAACAGCATAAACCTGACATTTATAAAGCTTGTGAACGAGCTCTAAAAAATACTCAAACCGATCTTGATTTCATTCGAGTAGACAAACAAGAATTTGAAGCTTGTCCTGACGATTCCATTGATTATGCTGTTATGGAGAAAACCGTGAGTGCCACTGTTATCCCGATGAGCGCAGGTTGGAGTGATGTAGGATCTTGGTCCGCACTTTGGGATGTCTGTGAAAAAGACGGCAACGGCAATGTGGTCAAAGGAGATGTCATTTCAGTAAACTCAACAAACAGTTATCTTCACGCTGAAAACAAGCTCATTGCTACCGTTGGCATCGATGACCTCATTGTTGTTGAAACAAAAGATGCGATACTGGTCGCGGATAAAAAGCAAGTTCAAGACGTCAAATCTGTCGTTAAACAACTCAACGAACAAAACCGAACTGAGCATATTTTGCACCGAGAGGTCTACCGCCCTTGGGGTAAATACGATTCCATAGACAATGGTAATCGAGATCACGTTAAAAGAATTACGGTAAACCCGGGAGAAAAACTCTCCATCCAAATGCATCACCACAGAGCAGAGCATTGGATTGTTGTATCCGGCACAGCAAAAGTAACCAATGGAGACAACACGATTTTAGTCACTGAAGATCAATCCACCTACATCCCACTAGGGACGATTCATGCGTTGGAAAATCCAGGCAAGATCCCGTTGGAAATGATTGAGGTTCAAACAGGCTGTTACCTTGGTGAAGATGATATTGTTCGTTTTGAAGATCGATATGGCCGTTTGGCTAAGTGAGATAATATGCTAAATACGAAAGATATTATACAAAGCTCTGGCATTCAATTTGGTACAAGTGGTGCCAGAGGTCTAGTAGAGCAGTTTACGCCAGAAGTATGCAGTGCATTCGCACATGCTTTTATCTCGATAATGGCAAGACAATTCTCTTTTACGCAGGTTGCGGTTGCTATCGATAACCGTCCTAGTAGCCCAAGTATGGCGCAGGCAATAGTGTCGGCAATTGAGAGCTTAGGATTTGAAGCGGTATATTATGGCGTGATCCCAACACCTGCTCTAGCTTACACCGCGATGCAAGCCAATATGCCGTCCATCATGATCACCGGAAGTCATATTCCGTTTGATCGCAATGGCATTAAGTTCTATCGACCAGATGGTGAAATATCAAAGTCAGATGAGCAAGCTATCTTAACAGAGAGCGTTGCCTTTGATATCGAACATCACCAAAGTCAATTAAACGTCAATCAAAGTGCTGCAAAGTCTTATGAAGAACGATACTCTGCGCTATTCGACCGAAGCTTCCTTCAAGGTAA
>NZ_JAHGAH010000807.1:0-824 GCF_030248475.1 Vibrio sp. D173a | reverse complement strand
AATAGATAAAGGTAGCTAAGATCGGAATCAGCATGATGCCAACAATCGAGAAAACCACCAATTTATGAAAGCGAGTATTAACGTTTTGCATTAGCTTTTCTTCCCTGCATAACTCTTACTGATAAGCCATTGGTTGATCACGGTAATGAATGCCAGAATCGCCATTAGGATCACTGAAATCGCCGCCGCCAGATTAGGCTCAAGGAACAGATCGCCCGAAACCAAGCTCGCGATTCGAATGGTTATCACGTTGTAGTTACCAGAAGTGAGCGCATAAACACTGGCGTACGCGCCGATCGCATTAGCGATAAGAATAATAAAGGTGCCGAAGAGCGCTGGAGACAACACTGGAAGGCCGACCTTGAGCCAGTACTGCCAAGTTTTCGCGCCAAGTAACGCCGAAGCCGCTTGCCAATCATCACTCAACGCATCAAAGGCAGGGTATAACAAGAGCACTGCCAATGGGATCTGGAAATAGATATAGATCGCCAATAAGCCCCATTTGCCATACAGATCAAAATCTCCCAATAGACCATATTGCTTTAGCAGCAGGGTAACGGCGCCATTAGTGCCTAGGATGATGATGAAAGCGAACGACAGAGGCACACCCGCAAAGTTGCTGCTCATGTTGGTAAAGGCAATCACACCATCGCGAATCTTGCAGTCAACGCGGCGTAGAGAAGAAACCAACAATGTCGCAATCGCCAAGCCGAAAACACTCGACCACAGCGACAACCAAAGGCTATTGCCAAACGCCTGCATCATAAAGGCGGAATCGAACACCTCAATGTAGTTTTCAAGCGACAACTCACCGTCGTAAAAGA
>NZ_JAHGAH010000806.1:0-689 GCF_030248475.1 Vibrio sp. D173a | reverse complement strand
ACATGTGGATCATGTGCTTGTTCATATGCCGCATTAACACTGAATGCACACGGGATAAGTAAAGTCAGTAGTGTCTTTTTCATACTTTTAATTAGGGGCGACGAAGCCCCTACTCCTTAATGCAATGAGGTTACTTGTTAAAACGACGACGTAGGAAGCCAAGTCCCAATAAGCTCAATAGACCGCCTAGGCCAAATGAACCACCATCGCTGCCAGAGTCACTCATTTGAGTAATAGACACTTGCTGCGTTTCAATCACTTTACCTTCAACAGCTGTTGTTACTGTGTAGTCACCAACCTCTAAGCCTGAGATAGGCACTTCGGTCCAACCCAGCGCAATTTCGAACTGATCAAGAACGTCTTTCTGAACATTTGAAGAAGTTGCCACAAACGCTTGAGTTGCGTTGTTGAAGCTTACGGATACTTCATCACCCACTTTCAAGTAAGCAGAGTCTGAGTACTTAGTCAGATCAACAAAGTGGTTAAAGGTACCGCCACCAATCGGAGACTCAGGGCGAGGCTCATTGATTGGCTCATCGGGAAGCTCTACTGGCGTACCCGGTTGTACTGGCTGATCAGGATCCGGGAACACTGGATCAACTGGGTCAATTGGTTTACCCGCAAAGGCAATCGATAGTACTACTGGATCATGCCCTGCAGCGCGGAACGAGTCAGAGTAGGCTTGACCC
>NZ_JAHGAH010000805.1:0-1264 GCF_030248475.1 Vibrio sp. D173a | reverse complement strand
TGCGCGTTACTTTGGTGCGCACCTTGATGTGCTGCATGCACAAATCAGCCCTCAGCAACTTATGCCAGAAGAACGTCAGCTACTGCCGAGCAAATGGTTGAATCGTATCGACCAGTTGGTGAACAACTATGTGGCGGAAGATATGAATGAATCCGAACAAGCGTTTGTGTCGCTGTGCGATCATTTGCAAGTGCCGATGCTCGATTCTGACGATCTGGTGATGAACGAAGCGAATTTGAAAGTGAGTGCGCAATGGCACAACTTATCGGGTTATCGTGCTGATGTGGTCTCGGAGCGCGGTAAAGTTTCAGATCTGATCATTATTCCAAAGCCGCTTCATGGCAAAACCAGCGTCAGCTTTGATGTAGCGTTGGAACATGGCAGTCGCCCGATTTTATTAATGCCAAGAGAGCAAAAACAGTTCAATCCAGAATGTGTTTTGATTGCTTGGAACGGAGATGATCCGGGTGCTCGCGCAGTGAAGGCAGCGATGCCATTATTGCGCCAAGCCAAGAATATTATTGTCGTGACCAGCGAACGCTCATTGGATAAGAAACCGAGCCAGCAAGATCTCAAACGCTACCTTGGGCTGCATAATATTGATGCGGAGTGCATCTCTTTCAAAGAGGGCAGAACGCGAACGCCACAGGCGATCTTAGCGCATGCAGAGAAGTTCAACGCGGATTTGATTGTAGCGGGGGCATTTGCCCATAAAAAGATGCATCAACAAATACTTGGTGGGGTGACTCGTAAGCTGTTAGGTAAAACCACTGTGCCTTTGTTTATGGTGAGCTAAACGAATTGTCGTCCTCAATCACTAGGGCGCAAGCGTGCGAATTTTGTTGTGTTTATTTGTGCGAGTGACAGCTGGTTGTCAGCTTCATTCGATACAGTAAGTGTATGGGCTAACTGAATATTGACCCGTCCAAGTTATGTTGTAAAGCAGTCGTATTTATCTCCTTTTTACGACTGCTTCTTTCTCAGTTAGCCCCTTTTTCCCTTCTTAGTGTGCTTTTTCAAAGTCGCGTGACTATTCTCAGCGTTTCCGCTTTAAGACACCTCTCACGTTTTAAGCCAACGCTTTCACTTTACCTTTGCTCACCAGCATGACTCTAACTGAGTCATACGCCCAGTTAAAACCAATCGCATACAGAACAAAGAAAATAACCAGACCGATATCCATGATAAGCACGGTTAGAAAGTCCAATTTAAGCACCCACATTAATACTGGCAGTGTGACGGTCATGAGTCCAAGCTCGAAACC
>NZ_JAHGAH010000804.1:0-595 GCF_030248475.1 Vibrio sp. D173a | reverse complement strand
AGACATCGGTGATCTGTTTGCTCTCTAACTCAATCCAACCCTGTTCATTGAAATAGTCGATGGCAGCAACCACACGTTGTCTGTCGGCTTGAAAGTGTTCCCAAAGCGCATCAAAATCCACTTGGCACCAGACACGAGCTTGAGGTGAGCACTGAAAAATTGACTCAACAAAAGCGCGTCGCTCTCCCTGAAATTGGTCGATAATCTGCGGTTTTGGCCTTACAAACTTGAATTTGTAGTCGGCAAAGAAGCTGTATTTTGGCTCAATAATGCCTTCGATCTCTAGATATACCAGCAAGGTTTTGAGTGGAAGCTGGCGGATGTTGGATTCGCGAGAGAGCTGGTTTAGCATGATTTCCCACTGCGTGCCATAGGTGTTGCCGGTCGGCTGACAGGCATAGATCTCTTGAAGCACTGTCTGAATGGCGATGTTATCGGGTGTGTCACCAAACACGAAGTTCTCTAATGTACTTAAACCGTGCTTGTTGGCGAGTAGAATACATTCAGAGTTTTGGCCATCACGACTCGCGCGTCCAATCTCCTGAGAGTAGTTCTCGATCGATTTGGGAAGGTCAAAGTGAATCACGCGGCGAAT
>NZ_JAHGAH010000803.1:0-673 GCF_030248475.1 Vibrio sp. D173a | reverse complement strand
TTTTTGCGTAGGGAATATCTTCTGGTGCGGCTTTATGGGAGTGGACGGATTGACCTGAGAACGGCCCCAGTCCAGACGCGATAAACATCAGCCAAGAGAGAAGTTCACCTCGGTTTTGTGGTTGGCCTGAAAACAGCCCAGTTTTTTCTGATAGATAAAGCAGGATGGCGTTGGAATCGAAGATGCGCGTGCCATCATCCTCAATCGCTGGTGTTTTGCCATTGGGATTAATTTGACGAAATTCTGGTGTGTGTTGTCCCCCTTTGAGGGTATCAACAGGAACCACTTCATAGGCAAGGCCAGATTCTGCCAGATAAAGTGCAACTTTCATTGGGTTTGGGGTGCGGTGGAAATAAAACTTAATCATCTGTGAACTCCTAGTTCATCGTATGGACGGCACATCCGTGGTTAGATTGACTATAAATCAACCTGAACGGTCGTTCAAATTAAATTTCTAGAATTTTGATTAAGTGAGCTTGATTCCAAGAGTTTGAATAAGGTGAGCTATTGATAAACTTATTGTTATTTGGCGGAAGATAAAAAAACACCGCCATAAAGGCGGTGTAAAGAAATTTGACAGACAGGTCAAAATAAATACAGGAAGTAGATGCCTCGTTTTAGGGGATAGCTAAAACAAAACATTTGGTAGAACTCTACCCAACTCGAAAAGTAC
>NZ_JAHGAH010000802.1:0-858 GCF_030248475.1 Vibrio sp. D173a | reverse complement strand
GTACTCGTTATATCACTCAATCGGCTTGGCCTGAAACACTCCTAGGACAGTTCTATTTAGCGGTCTCTTGGGTCGGTCACTTCGGCTTTTTGGTGTTCGCTCTCTACCTATTGGTGCTGTTTCCCCTCACCTTTATATTACCGTCAAGAAAGTTACTCCGACTTGTTGCCGTCTGCTTTGCAACAATCGGACTAACTGTTTTATTGATAGATACTCAAACCTATCAAAGCATTAACCTCCACCTAACCCCTGTGGTGTGGGAGGTTCTCTTTAGCGAAGAAGAGACTGCATTCAGTTCTGACTTGCAGCATCTTTTCATCGTTATGCCGCTGATTTTCCTACTCCAACTCGGTCTATCTGAGTGGGTATGGCGCAAGCAGCGCAAACTGTCACACAAACATGTCGGCCGCCCTATCGCCGCTGTGTTTTTCTTGAGTTTTATTAGTAGTCACCTGACTTACATTTGGGCAGATGCCTACTTCTATAACCCAATTACTCGCCAAAAAGCGAACTTCCCGCTCTCTTACCCAATGACAGCGAAGAGCTTCATGGAAAAACACGGCCTACTTGATCGTGAAGAGTACCTAGAACGCCGCGAAGCGAATACTGACAATATCGACCTTGTCAGCTATCCGCTAGAAAAGATTCAATACAACCGCCGCAGTGCAGACCTCAATATTCTGCTAGTGAGTGTCAACAACCTGCGCGCTGACGCACTGAACAATGAAGTCATGCCGAACAGCTTTGCTTACGCACAAGAAGGCATTAACTTCAGCAATCACTACAGTTCAAGTAATTATATGTACGGTATTTTCGGCCTGTTTTATGGCTTGCCAAGCAGTTACTCAAGCAGCATAA
>NZ_JAHGAH010000801.1:0-708 GCF_030248475.1 Vibrio sp. D173a | reverse complement strand
GCATTTAAGAGTCAAGCTTCCACATAACTCTTTGGCGTGATTAAGCAATTCAACACCGATACCTTGTTTAAGCCTTTTAGGGCTAACAAACAAATGATGGATGAAATTGTCGGGCCTCCAGATTGAAACAAAGCCAATGCCTTCGCCCTGCTCCATAGCTACCCAAATTTCTTCTCCATCTGTATCTTTCATAAAATCAGCTAAACAATATGCGCCAGTATTCAGAAAAGAGAAAGTAGCCACTCTAGATTCAAAGTAAAGCAGTGCGGTAGCTTCTTGATGCTGAGCTTGAAATCTGGTTATTTCCATAAACTACCTGTAAGCCTTGCACTGTGATATGTAGTAAACACTGCTGCCACTATCGTTGGCCGTTCACTCTCTATCAAACAAACAATCAAACGATCGATGAAGAACTCCACTTATACGAATCACGCTAAACAAGTGATGATCCATCGGCTCGGGGTTCCAGCAAAATACTCATAACATCATGATTGGGTTCGCTTTCGATTTCTACGACTGACCAACCTAACGACTGATATAGCGGCTTAACATTTGTGTACACATACAGACGACTTTGAATAAAGCTCGATACTTGAGCTACGCCGCGATTAATCAATTCACTCGCAATACCTTGACCACGCCACTCTTTGGATACGAAAACGGCATTAAGCCAAATAACTTCTGAGTCACCGTGAGGCTCTTTAAAGT
>NZ_JAHGAH010000800.1:0-697 GCF_030248475.1 Vibrio sp. D173a | reverse complement strand
GATTCAAAAAGCGGCGAAAGAGCAAGGCTTTGAAGAGCGTCACCGCTTTGCGATTGATAGCAGCCTAGATTGGAATGACGTTTACGATTGCACTCAAGCATTGAGCCTATTCTCTAGTCGCCAAATCATCGAACTTGAGCTGCCTGAGTCGGGTGTAAACGCGGCTATCGCCAAAGAGCTACTGGCACTATCCGATCAGCTGCACGACGACATCATGCTGGTATTGATTGGCACAAAGCTGACCAAGGCGCAGGAAAACGCCAAATGGTTTAAAGCGCTATCGAGCCAAGGCCACTGGGTGAGCTGCCTGACACCCGATGTCGCACGTTTACCGCAATTTGTTCAAGCACGTTGCCGTCAAATTGGTTTACAGCCGGATGCTGAAGCCACACAAATGTTGGCTCAATGGCACGAAGGTAACCTATTTGCATTGACACAGAGCCTAGAAAAGCTGGCGCTGCAATACCCTGATGGCAAGCTAACACTCGTTCGACTTGAAGAGTCGCTAAGCCGCCACAACCACTTTACCCCTTTCCATTGGGTCGATGCCCTGCTTGCAGGCAAAGGTAATCGAGCACAGCGCATTCTACGCCAACTGGAAGCGGAAGGTGTGGAAGCGGTGATTCTACTGCGTAGCATTCAGCGTGAGCTCGCGCTGCTGTTACAAATGCAACAACAGATGCAGCAGATGCCTATC
>NZ_JAHGAH010000080.1:0-1741 GCF_030248475.1 Vibrio sp. D173a | reverse complement strand
TGAGCGAGTTGGGGATCTGTTCTTCCCTTCAGATCCCGAAGTGCAACTGTCTCTCATAGCAAAGGACAAAACCCGTCCCTTCTATACTGGGTTATCAATATCAATAAACGTAACGTCTAAACCGTGCTCTTGCGCTAACCATTCACCCAACGCTTTAATACCGTAACGTTCGGTTGCGTGATGACCTGCAGAGAAGTAATGGATATCCAATTCACGAGCCGTGTAAGTCGTACGTTCTGAGATCTCGCCCGAAATAAATGCATCTAATCCATGCTGAGCAGCAAGCTCAATAAAATCCTGACCACCGCCGGTACACCAGCCAACAGTTTCAATCATTTTGTCTGAATTTTCAGGCGCAATATGCAAAGGTTCACGGTTTAGGACTTGATTGATTTTGTGTGCGAATTCAGCGCCTGTCATTGCCTGTTTCAAGCGCCCAAACATCGCTACCGATTGTGGGTGCCCTTCCAAGCCGCCTTCCACTTCAATATCTAGCAAGCGAGCAAGTTCTGCGTTATTACCTAGCTCAGGATGAATGTCTAACGGTAAGTGGTAGCCATATAGGTTGATATCATTTTTGATCAAGCTACGGATACGCTTTCCTTTCATACCACGAATAGGCTCTGGCTCGCCTTTCCAAAAGTAGCCGTGGTGAACAAGCAGCGCATCAGCATCTAGCTCGATGGCTTTATCGATCAATGCTTGTGAAGCTGTTACGCCTGTCACGATGCGTTTGATTTCTGATTTGCCTTCTACTTGCATTCCATTCGGTGCGTAGTCTTTAATAAGTTGCGGAGACAGTTTCTCGTTAAGGATCTTTTCCAGCTGTAAGTTATTCATTTTTAATTCCAATACTTGTGGCTTTAGCAAAGTTTATATCGAACCGCAATCGAGATGCCAGTTGTGACATCCCCAACTCAAATAAATTTCGATACAATAGGAAGGCTATGCCCGTGACAACAAGGATAATGGATGAATTCTCTACAACGTTTCTACCAATGGATTGCTTGCACCCCGCCACTTTTTAAACTTCAAACGCCATTTGCCACTGTAGAAGATCTTCTGGCATCACCTCTATCAGACAACGAAGACTACGATGGTAATCCACGACTTGGCTTTCTTTACCAACACCTTTGCACCAAGCTGCTGACTTGCTCGCCCCGATATGAATTGGTTGCTGAAGAGATTCAACTCAATGACACGACTGGCCGCACGATTGGCGCCGTTGATTTGATCCTCAAGAATCAGGAAACCAAACAACACGAGCATTGGGAAGTCGCCATCAAGTTCTACTTACTGCATGAGGGTATTTGGTATGGGCCGAATGCTCACGACCAACTGCACAAGAAACTCGACCGCATGCTCACCCACCAACTAAAAATGAGTCAAAGAGAAGAGTTCCACCAACAGTTGCCCTTAGACAATATATCGAGTGAGCACCTTCTAATGCAGGGACGCCTTTACGTTAACCCTTTTTCTGCAGAACCTATCCCGACAAGCTGTTTAGGTTACGAACTAGACCCAAGCCAAATATCCGGCTACTGGTGCTACCAAAGTCAATGGGAGCAAATTGAAGAGCCACTTTACGCCCTCTCTAAACCGCTTTGGGCAATCGGCAATGAGGAATTCTTAGAGCCAATCAATAAGCCATCCAATAGGTTTGTTCACGCTCAAACAAAGAGCGGTCAATTTTGGTTTGTTGTACCGGATACTTGGCCGAACTAGAAACGGGAAACGGGAA
>NZ_JAHGAH010000008.1:0-32157 GCF_030248475.1 Vibrio sp. D173a | reverse complement strand
GATAATAATCGTGCTGAACGCGCCATTAAACCGCTGGTCATTGGCAGAAAAAATTGGCTGTTCTCAAACACACCAAATGGTGCTGATGCGAGCGCGATGCTTTACAGCATCGTCGAGACAGCGAAAGCCAACGGCCTTATCCTCTACGACTACATGGTCAAGTGCATGAAAGAGCTCGCGAAAGCGGAGCCTGATATCGATGCGCTCCTACCTTGGAACTTCAAACATTAACAACACCGCCCCGTGGGTTCATGGGGCGCATACAGAAAAAACGGTAGGGCCAGATACTGCGTTCACCTCATTTCCGAAGATGAAAGACAGTTCAGCACCATGACAAGATGTTTCTGACGGTGAGCATGTTTTTGTAAAGCTCTCCACGTAGTAATCCGGCCACAAGGCAAAGTCTGGTTGATAGTTAAATTGGTACAGCGAGGTTGTTGTTTGGTTTGACGACAAGTTTTGCGCAACATGTTGGGATGAACACATAAATAAAACTTGATTCATCAATTTTCGGGCGTTGTTTTTTCGCTTTTCAGGCGTGCTGTTCCACCAGTTTAAGTGGAATGCAGGCAAATTGCGCAACTGCTCTCCTTTGTCTGAACCAAAGAATGCATCAACCAAAAGATTATAGCTACCAGGCGCGTTGAGTATCACATCGAAAGGAGCGACAAAGATGTTGGATTCATCTTTGTTAAAGCCTAGAGTCACATCTACCCCATCTACTTTTTGTAGGTCAATCGGCTGATATGGGATGGTCTCTCCATCGACATACGGCGCCCAGGCCAACAGGCCAGATGTACTTGGCGTAATTGTCATCAAGTTATTCATTTGCGTTGTCGCCGCCTTCATTTGAGACTGTATATTGATGATCTCTTCAAAAGGTACAGTTTGAATATCTTGATCATTACTGAGTTTGTCTTTTACCTGCTCAGCTAACCATTGCGCCGATTTGGCATCTTTGTATTTCACACCATATGGGTTGCTTTCCATAATAGCGCGTTGATATAGGTGCGCATTTTGTTTCTCATCCATTAACTGAATGCCGATTGACATCGCACCAGCGCTTTCGCCAAACAAAGTAATATTCTCAGCATCACCACCAAAGTTACCAATGTTGTCATGAATCCAACTTAACGCTGATTTTTGGTTTTGGATGCCATAGTTACCCGAGTGCTCGCTGCTGTAGAAACTACCAAGAATGCCAAGACGATAGTTAATGCTGACGAGAATAAATGGATTTCCTTCATCAGCGTTTTTTGCAACCAGTTTAGCACCATCAAACTGCTCAACGGTGCTAGAACCTAGCTCAAATGCGCCACCGTGAATGAACACATAAACAGGCAGTTTTTCATCGTTAGCAATGTCAGATGGACGCCAGATGTTTGCATTCAAACAATCTTCGCTTTGTGCTTCTTGTACAACACCATTAGCTTCCATGGTATGCGGCACTTGTGGACAAATATCTCCCGTAACCGTCGCATCATAGTGCTCGCCAGTAATAAAGTGATGACGCTGTGGTGCACTAAATCGCTCAGCAGAAGCGTATTTTACGCCAAGAAATGCATCAACTTGTGCAGAATAATCAGCCGGTGAATTGATGAGGCCCTGAAGCGTTGCACCGTCAATTTCCGCCAGTGGCGAAGCAATTGCTGAAGAACTAAGAGCCAAAAGCGAGCTGGTAATCGAGATATAAAGTGTATTTTTCATGGTTTACCGAACCTATAAATCAATGAGTAAAATGACTAAGAAAATAAGAGGAGGCTTTCATCCCTCCCCCAAAAGAACAGATCAATTATTCTGGTAGCTCAGTCCAAGCGTTGTAGCCTTTCTTAGTCTCAGTGAAATCTAGTGTCGGTCGGCCAAAACCAGTTTCACAAGCCGTTTCATTCGCAGGTAAAGAGAAGAAGGCGTTATGTGGATTGAATTCGGTAAAGAAACGATATACTTGGTCGAAAGCAACAGGCATAGACATTCTGCGCTGATCAACCTTTCTGGTTGTGCCTGCACGAACCAGCTCCCAACGCTCATTCCAGTTAACACGAACATATGCATCGTAATCTGAGTTGTTGGTTGCGGTTAGAGAGATCGTGCTCCAGTAGCTGAATAGCTCTTTACCTGTTTGGCATCGCATCGTCAGATCAACAGGAACAGTTTTCGGTTTATTGCTGTCTTGAACACCAAAGCGAGACACAAACATATGCTGGTTTATCGATCCTTTGTCACCATTTTTCGGGTACACAATTAAATCGCCCCAAACACTGCCACCAGCACCACCACCGCTGCGGTCAAAGACACGACCATTTTTAAGCGACGCGATCGTCATCTCAGAGGTGTTACCTGAAGTCACGATCGACTCTTCTAAGTGTTGATCGCTTTGAGCTTTGAAAGAGAACAACTGCGAGACACCGTAATCGACGTCACATCGCTCAGCAGTCACGTTATAACCATTCACCGTCAGACATTGAGTATCATCAGAGAATGGACGAACTTGGAATACGTTCGTTGGATGCGTAACTGTGCCTAATGCAGCTGGGACAAACTTAAATAGGACGTTTGGATCTGTGTTTTCATTTACAACTTTAGAAGCATTACAGTCTTGGAATGCAAACTTACCACCCATGTTTGTCAAACATTGGGTCGTGCCGTTACCCGTAAAGTTAATAATGCGCTTACCACGATCACCGATCGCAATGTTAAAACGCTTTGATTTCACTTTATCAACGCCATGAACACGGTAATGAGCAACAAGATCCAGAGGTAAAACAACATTAGCAAAACGAGGGAAATACTTTTCGTATTGGCTGCCTAGATTAGCAATCGCATCAGTAATACCGTCGTTGACGGTTGCAACATCTAGGTAGAATTGACCATCTTCAGAGAACTCAACCGCTTTCGCCAAGATGTTATTGTTAATCGTCTTCTCGACCAGCTTTAAGCCTTCTTCAACTAGGCTTGGAAGATCTGGGGCGTAAACTTTCACAAACTCAACAAGCGGATATTCCGCTGACCACGTCACACTCTCTAGACCTGAAATTGCGCTTTGGTCCAGCGTATCTAATGCTAAACGAATGCCGGTGTTTCTAGCCTCACGGATATCGCTGCGGCTGCCTTTGTTCGTAATTTTTGTCACTGCACCATTAATGTATGCATTGTCGTAAACAACGTTGTTCACTGGATCAATGTCTTCAACAACGATCTGACGCGTATCCGTGTTGTAAGTCACGACCGTTGTGACATTGTTCCACTTGAATGTCTTTTGTCCTGTGGTTTCAATATCAAAAGGGACATCTGTGGTTACATGACCACCTGTTAACGTCTGCTTGTGATTGCCGTTGACGTCAATTGTTTGCGGATGGTCGGCATCTTGCCAGACGTTCACGCCTGTTAAACGCACTTCGCTACCATTAGCAACCAAATCACATGTTTGTGGATTACCTTGTGTCAGTACACACTGGCTGTCTTGGTTATTTGAATCGACAATGCGCATCGGAGAAGCGTCTAAGTATGCACCTTGGCCCGTCATCGTCGTCAAACCTTGTGGATCGACAAAAGTGATTGGCGTGTCGTTATCATTCAGTTTGTAGCCAAGAGTTGCAGTGTAAAACGCCTCACTATCCCAACCCTCTGACGGTTTGATTTGTCCCGTTATCTTGTTGTGACCACTAACAATGCTTTGGCTTTGACCCGTCAATGTCACCCACTCTGCAGTGGTGTTATCTTCACCAGTGCCAATGGTCTTTTGCAGCAGAACTCGAATAGGTTGATTAGCAAAGCTACTTGCGTTGCCTTTTACCAGGTCAAAATCTAACGTCACCTCGATTGGCGTTTCAGTAGCAAGCCACATTTTCCCGTTTCGGATCAGCTTCTCGTCTTTCGCCGGTTCAAATGTTGCAGAGGCATTTTCAATTTCAGGAGCGTCCGGTACTAAGTCGTCGATAGTCAGGTCACCACCCCAACCTGCGCGAAAGCCCTCTGTACGAATCTCAACGCGTAGGCCACTGGAATGAAAACCACTGTTCGGTAAAACACACGACCATTGGTTATTGCCCAAACTTGAACATTCAGAGCGACTCCCATCTGAGCCATGTATCTTTACAAGACTTGGCGACATTTCGTCCCACCAGCTCATCGCTGGGAATGACACTGGCGTGACTACGGTGATCTGCTGGCCTGGGTTCAGCGTTAAGCCTTCAGGGTTTATATTAGCGATGCAAAAGTCGCTTGCGCCGTGGGGGTTATTATTAAGGCATCGTTGACTGTTAACGATATTGGTAGAACCGTAGTTAGTAGCAATGTCTTGCGTGACTTGCGTAGCATACGCAGTCGAAACGCCGGCCAAGCTGGTCAGCAGCGCCGTGTATATAGGGGTTAATCTCATAGAAATTAAGTCTCTCTAGTTGTAAACAACAGTATTTAAAATGGGTATAAAAACCGTCTTTAAACCACATAGAGCACGATGTTTTTTGTTAAGCGGCACGGGTTAAAAGGTGCAACTAAATCGCCCTACTTCACCAAAAAACCTAAAGGTAATATGCAATTCAAAGACAGGGCAAGTATCCCCCCTTCCGTTCAAGGAAATACAGCGAATCACCGTTAGTTTAGGTTTTATGAGATTCTTTTATGACTATGTAATTCAATACCTTAGAATCAGGCAGGCCGAACAATGTAGGTCGAACTAAATAAGAGAAATGACTTGTCATTCTACAGGAAACAGAGCGCTGGCAACTCGTCATTTTGTAACACGCAAATGTGTAAAATGCCCAGAATCAGGGCATTTTCATCGATGGATAATTGGTGGCAAGACACTAATTAAATTGAGTACAGTGCACCATGTTCGTGCGATAGTCCGTACTGGATTGGGCTAATATTTGAAAATTAAAATCGTGTAAAGTCACGCCGTCGGATACCACTCCCATATTGCGAGCAGAATAGATGGTTGGCGCCATAGGCCCGGGATGGATTTTGGTCACTTTAAACTCGATCCACTCTTTACAATCGTCATGGCAGTATTGAACGGTTAATTGTTCAGGTAAGGCCTTTTCTTGAAAGGTTGGGATAAAAGCATTTACAGCATTGGTAAAATCAATCCCCTGAGCACTATCCACTTGACTCAATTTTCCGGGTAATGAACCGAGCGCCATATTTGGAAATTTTAAATAATGGGTATGATTCCCAGTTGCTGAAGTAGAAAGTACCATCGTCTGCACCGCTTTATCGCCGGCCTCATAACAGATCCCTTTAGTGCCATCTGGCGGGTACTCTAGCGCCACAGGTAACGGTTCACTTTCAAAGGTGCGTGTTGCTTCCGGATAGCCCTTTTCAACTTTGCCGCTGTATTTCACTGTCAGAGGCTTAAAACCCACTCCTTTATCAAACACCCTGTCAATATCCGATGGATTGATGGTCAGGGTTGGCGAATTCGCGAAGCAGTCTCCCTTATCATTACACCACTGGTAGGTTTTTGAATCGGCAATGACCTTATCACCATCAGGATCGAGCTCTTGAATCGGAAGAACGGAAATGGAGCCGGTACCTATGGTGTTATTTTCACTCGGCGCGACATTCCATTCAGGCATACCGGTTGGATAGCCGTGGCCTGCGATGGCTGACGTATTATTCGAACACACTTGGTTTTCAGGGCATTCTGCCATCGCAGACCAAGAACAGATAAGAGCCAAAATAGTGATGAATGATTGACGTATCATGGTTGTACCCTCATAGAGAGAAAGCGGGCTGAAAACAGCCCGCTTGGTAATTGGTTAAAGCTTAATTAAACGAAATTAACGCAGTGAAGCACGAGTGATTGGCGCCTCGTTCATAGACGCAGTGATGGTGTAACCTTGAAGCTCTTTAGTGAGTTTGAATGTTAGGTCATTACCAGAATCATTCAGCTCACTTTGTAGAGCCGCTTCTGCTTGCTCCCTTGGGTATAGACCCGCTGTGTCACCGGTCTCATTTTCTGCCAGCGTGAACGTCACATCTGCGATATTCAGATCGACATCAGCACCATCGAATGCGTGTACCGTCAATGTTTCACCAACTTCATAAACACCACTGATGGATAGATCCATTTCCGCAGCGACATTGAATTCGTTAGAGGTCATTTCATCAGACACAAGCGTTTCTGAAGGGTAGCCATATTGAGTATGAACTTTCCAAACCAGTGTTAGTTTTTTGTTTTTTAGCTCATCGAAGTTTGAGAACTCAATCGCGCCGCCATTCAACTTACTAATATCAGCCTTCTCTTCCTTGCCGTATTGGGTACCTCCGGCATCTTGTAGCCAATACGTCACAGAAGTGATGTCATCATTGTCAGTATCTTCATGAGTCGGAACACTGAACTCCACTTTGATAGGCGCCGGCGTCCACTTGATATCTGTTTTTGTAATGACCGGAGCCGTCACGGTTGGTTGATGACCCTGTACTGGTTCAGTGACATTACTTTCAATCGCCCAAGCTGCTGTTGCTGTGAAACCGCTGATAAGAAGCCCAAGTGTAATGGCTGTTTTCTTCATAATACTCTCTTTTTATTTGATTATTTTTTGTTGATTGGTTGTTGTTTTCTGATTGGCCGTAACCTTGATCTGGAAGCCCTGATCAGCACCAGTCAATTGGTAGTTTCTCCCTGAAGCCCCTGCAATCTTTTCAAAATCACCTGACTTATCATGGGCTCGTCGCCACCATTGAAATGCAAAGTTCGACGTATCATTAATCGACTCACCGTTTTCAAACAGCTCTGCTGTCAATGTGTGATGAGTAAACAAAGGGTCACTGCTCTCATTCCCTGAGCCAATGATCTCTTGCTGCCCTCTGAATATTTTGATCTGGTATTGCTTAGCCTTAGCCCATTCAACTATCCCCTGCTTAGCGTGGTCTCGGTCATCGTGGTAAATGGCCGTAATTTTCACTTTATTGGCTTCTTCACTAAGGAGAACCAGTTCAGCCACGCCCTCCTCATCAGTCGTCGTATTCACGATAATCGTGGTTTGACCATCTTTGAGAATTGGGACTTCACCATTAATATTGAGACCGAGTAAGCTCTCAGCAGAAAGCTCAAACGCAATCGGCGCACTTGCTGCCGCTACGCTTAATTTCGCGGTTGCAGTAATTCGCTCACCGGCAACGGCTCTAGCAGGTGAAAAGCCCAAGGATTCAAGAACTTTGCTGTCCGTTACTGTGATTTTCATTGTGTTGGACTGCTTTATTTGCCCACTACGCAACTTGTAAGAAACGGACAGTGACAAGGTATTGTTAGCGTCATAACGATAGGCTGGCGCGATAAATGTTGGGCTTGAGGCTTGTATGTCATTAAGATAGTTCGCCGCATCACCTTGCCACTGGTATGACACAATATCGGCGCCCCCTTTGACTTCCATCCAAGACGAGAGCATTTGCTGACTCAACTCTGTAACGAGTGCACTTTCCGGTAGGCGAATACTTATCTCAGCAAACTTCTGTTTGTACTCCAGCACCATGTTATGGTCACGCTGAACAAAATCAGTCAATCGCTCCGGTTTCGGTAGTAAACTCTGTTGAGACAAGCGTCGCTCACCCTCGTAGAGACCACTCAGCGATAAGGAATAATTGATCCCTGCAATCCATTGCTCCTTTGCGCCTTGCTCAGTTTGATAGCCCAGCGAGAACGCCCACGCAGGATCAGGACGAAACTCTGTACTCAAGCTGAAATGGTATGGATTTTTCGATGGCAAACTGCCATCACTGTGTTCCACGTAACAGCCAAGGTATTGACCCGCCGTTAAACCAAACTTCCAGCGCGTATCCAAAGGCAGATACGTCTCCAAGTTCAAATCCCAGCCCTTCGCTGCCTTCTCAACTAGGCTGTTCATTCCTTCATAGTGATCCGGCGAGTCTTTCCAATTGGAGAGTGGGAAGTAAGCATTTGTGCTAAATGTGCCGTAATCCAAGCCATATTCCGCACCAACACTGACACGCGTATGCTGACGCGATAGATCGTAATCAAAAAAAACATTCACCCCGAAGAACTGGCTATCATCCAACTGACGATAACCTAACCCTAGGTGCGCAAAATCTCGCCCGTGGAAGTTCTCACGATTGAACACCGCCCCTGTTTGCATAAACCATAATGCTCGACCGTTTTGATCCCAGAATGGAAGTAGTGTTTCGAAATGATCAAACGCCCATTGATTACCTTTGTTTAGCGAAAGACCAATATCAAAATTGGCATCTTCCCATTGTTCAGATAACCACTGCTCAGTCGTGCTAACACCATTGGCCACGAGCCTTGACGGCAGCTGCTCTTGGTATGCCTTTGTATTGCCCATTTCATACTGCTGCTGACTGATCGCAACCAACTCAGAAGTAAAAGTGTTTAAGTAAGGACTCACCTCATCACTAGAGTTATCTTGTAAGCCTAAGTTAGGTAAAGCATCAATCAACGTCTCAGTAACTTGATAGTTGTTGTCCGTGATTTCATACACCAAAGGCTCCGCTATCTTCCATAATTCCGGTGTGTATGGACCGCATTGAATTAAGGTTGCACCACTTGGTTGAATATCCTCTCGACAATAGGTACCCAAATTTAACAGCGCTTGTAGCTGTCTCTCTTCGTCTCCATAAAATGAAAAGATAACAACGGTGTTTTTCTCAACTTTTGAAGCAGAGTGCGACACTTGCTCGCGGCTTGCTTCATCAACAATATTTTTCTCATGAGCTAAAACCGAATGACTGGAGATAGGCAAACAGGAAAGAACAAATAAAGAGTGAATAATTCTTTTCAATAGCATGGCGTATAGAACGATAAAAAATTTATACGCAATCTAATGCAAGGATGGTGAATCACTAGGTAATTCAACGATAAAGAAAGTTAAAACATTATAAATCAACAACTTGAATTTATTTGAAGGGAGTTTCGTAAACTCTTTTGAGAACTTTCAGATAGGTTTTATAGGTTAAGGAAGAAAAAACAGCCCACAATCCGAGCAACCCAATGAAGTGCTCATGCTAAAGGCTTACTGATTAGATAACTCGTCATACAACCGAACAAGATTAAAGCCTGTTTGTAATCCGAGTTGATAATCATGCTCTAATGCTTCTGGGTCGCTCATTAAAGAGGAGGATTGCAATTCTTCTCTTGGGGCGAGTTGTAGGATAAACGTGTCATCCGGAGGTGTAGATAGGAATGCTTGAGTCAGCTCGAAGGTTTGGTAGTGAATCATCAACATATCCGCTAAGCCGGAGTCAAAGTTCTCCCCAATTAGGTGACTTAAACGGTATAAGTTATCAGCCCCAAACAACCAGCGTCCGCCATTTAACAGCTTACCACCAGTTAGTTTAGAGTCATGCGCAGCATTAATTTTCTGCTGAAGAAAGCCACTCCAATCTTCTTTCCATTGATTCACTTTAACTTGCCAAGACTCTTGTACTGAATTGATGGATTCGCGATACCATTCGACTTTGTCATCATCAATTTCACTTTGTACTTTTGCTTCGGATTCAGAGAAAGGTTCGGTACGAATCACAATAATATTACGCGCATTTTGCCGCCAAGCTTCTTGCACAGGAATAGAGGCAGAAACGCCACCATCGACAAAACGCTGACCATTCACATCTACAGGACCTTGATACAATTTTGGGATTGCACAAGTCGCCACCATAGTGCTTACCCAATCCGCACCGAGTATTGGAAGATACTGATCAGAGAGCGTATCGACATTGGTTACTGCAGCAAATGCTCCACGGTCGCCTAGTGCCAAACGGCCAAGGTCTAAGTCCAGCTTGTAAGGGTAATCTTGAATTCTTTCTAAAGCCCACTCTAAGCCAAGGTACTGCTTCTTACGGATATAGCGGAATAGATTAAAGAATTGATCAGATGTGGTGAGGTCTGTAATGAAGGACTTACCCATGCCATGTTGACGACAAAGGAAAGCACATAGGTTGAGTGCACCAGCAGAGGTGCCATAAAACTCGTCAAACGGGTCAAAGTTAGAGAGAAGAAATGCGTCTAGTACTCCAGCGGTAAAAATCCCTCTCTGCCCTCCTCCTTGCGTGACAAGGGCTGTTTTGCCATTTCTAAAGTGCTCATAAACGTCGACGTTTAGCTCTGTATGGCTGTCAGTGATAATACCGCTGTTACGTATCATAGGCGCAGTGCCAGTGATTTAGGCCGTAGTAATCGCAATAATGCCAAAAGAGAGTAAAACTGCGAATATCGTGACGACGATGAGTAGGGCTGATTTTAGATCGTGTTCCATAGACACCTCCTTTTGTTGTAACAAATTAATAACACCAGTGTGAATTATGTTCAAGATTTGCTTAATTTAGTCGCACGATTTTGACTAAGGCATCACAATTAGCTTAGTCATAATAAGGAGATAGCAAATGAACTATAAAGTTGGCTGGCTAATGGGGAGTGTATTATTGGGTTGTTCTATGACTGCTCAAGCAAACGTTATCGTTACCCCCTATGTCGGCTTTACAGGAGGTGGGGAAGTCGAGGATCAAAAGGAACGTACCTACGATTTAGACCCTTCTATTAACTACGCGTTATCGGTAGAAACCCCTTTTGAAATGGGTCGTATTGGTTTGTTTTACTCTAATCAATCTTCTGAATTACAAGACATCAATAACTCGATAGATGTGCACTACCTGCAGTTTCAAAGCAGTATTTACTACCCACTTTCTCAAGGGTGGCAAACCTATGTCGGACTTGGTTTAGGTGGCTCTTATACCGATGCGGATTGGGTTAGTGACAAATATGGTTTTTCGGCCAGTGCTTTCGCTGGTCTCGAATATGAATTTTCAAAAAACTTTGCCATGACGGCTCAGATCCGTTGGTTGGGCACCGTTGTGGATAATGATACCTCCGGTGCATGTGTCCTTCCGACTGATGGCTCATCTTGCATCATCAAGTTTGAGACCGACTGGATGAACCAATTCCAATCCAATATTGGCTTTAGTTTCCGCTTCTAATAACTTTCACTTTCAAAGCATGATTTTGGCGAAAAATCCTCTATGGGGCGTATCGAATACAGGGATACGCCCTAATACTTAAAAATAGTTAATTTGACCAAGATCACATCCAAGCTTCAGTATTTTATTTCAAAAGCCTCCCACCATAACTGGTCAGATAGCCTAGCAAACCACTAATTAACAATATTTATACCAGATAAAATATCGCCATTAACATTTAGAATCTATTGCGCTAAATAATGTAAAAAGTTAGTCTGACAACATAAAGCAGAAGAATGTTTCAGCTTTCACAAACACACATCAAAATTTAAAGCATTTAATTCTATTTCTTGTTAGGCAATACAAAGCAAAACTCCAGAATTTAATAACAATACCGAATATTGGACAAAAGACTGACAGATAACAGTTGTTCTTTATTCTTCTGGATTGCAGATTGCCGAGAAGAGCTTCATTCCTTAGGGAGTCGTACAGGAGTCAAATATGAAGCGAGAACAATGGGGATCCCGTGCGGGATTCATCTTAGCCGCAGTCGGTTCAGCCATCGGTTTGGGTAACATCTGGCGTTTCCCATACATGGCCTACGAGAATGGCGGTGGTGCCTTTTTCATTCCTTACCTTTTTGCCATGATCACTGCTGGTATTCCTTTTATGATCCTTGAGTTCAGCATGGGTCAAAAATACCGTGGTTCTGCACCAAAAACACTGGCCAAAATTCATTCCAAGTTTGAGTGGCTTGGCTGGTTCCAAGTGGGTGTCGCCGCTGTTATCGCCGTTTACTACGTAGCCGTGATTGGTTGGGCAATTTCTTACTTTGGCATGTCGTTTACCCAAAGTTGGGGTTCAGATACCAACGCTTTCTTCTTCAGTGAATACCTAAAGCTTGGTGATAACTCTCCAACGGATTTAGGCAGCATTCAATGGAAGATCGCAGTGTCTATGCTAATTGCTTGGGCCATTACCTACACAGCGATTGTGAGTGGCGTAAAATCAGGGATCGAGCGTGCGTCTAAGATCATGATGCCTATCTTATTCTTTATGGTGATCTTCTTGATTGGCCGTATGATCTTCCTTCCTGGCGCACTAGACGGTGTGAACTATATGTTCGAACCTGACTTCAGCAAAATCTGGGATGTGAAGGTGTGGGCAGCCGCTTACGGTCAGATCTTCTTCACGTTGAGTATCGGCTTTGCCATCATGCTGGCTTACTCAAGCTATCTGCCAGAAAAATCAGACATCACCAATAACGCCTTCATGACGGTATTGATCAACTGTGGTTTCTCGATTCTATCAGGCATCATGCTTTTCTCGGTGTTGGGCTACATGGCTCAAGAACAAGGCAAACCTCTGACTGAGGTTGTATCAGCGGGTGTAGGTTTAGCATTTGTTACGTTACCTGCGGCAATTAACTTGCTACCAGCACCATACATTCTTGGTCCCCTATTCTTCTTTGCTTTGGTTGTGGCTGGTTTAAGCTCGCACATCTCAATCATGGAAGCAGTAACGTCAGCGGTTATCGACAAGCTGAAGTGGAGCCGTAAGAAAGCTGCGAATGTTGTGATTGGTACGGGTTTTGTGGTCTCAATGGCATTTGCAACCAATGGCGGTCTACTTCTGCTTGACCTTGTTGACCATTTCGCAAATAACGTCGGTATTATGGTAGGTGGCCTAGTAGAAATCCTTCTGATGGCATGGTTGCTGAAACAAGTACCGGAAGTTCGTCGCTACGTAAACGAACGCTCTGACTTCTCTGTAGGTCAATGGTTTGAAATCTGTCTACGCTTCATCACTCCGATCATGCTAGCGATTATCTTGGCGACAAAACTGTACGCACTTCTAACAGAGGGCTACGGCGGCTACGACCTTACACTAGGTTGGGCAATGATTGCCGCGCTGTTTGTGTTTGGTGTACTGATTAATGTTGCGAGCAAGGAGAAAGCATAATGACTACAAGTGCAATCATCATGATGGTTATCGGTCTTGGCATCACTTGGGGTGGCGCTGCGGTATGCATCAAAAGAGCAATGAATAAACAGCAACAACGCCGTTAATTCATAGAACAGATAAGTTTTACAAACAAAATGCCGGCTCTACGCCGGCATTTTTTGTGTCCATTTAGAAATTGTACTTGATACCAAGTGCCCCACCGATTTGTAGGTCCGGCCCTTTGTAAAGTTCTAGCTCTGGATGAATTTGAGCGTAAAGGTCCCAGCCTTTCGATAGGTCCCAGTTCAGACCTAATGGCACACGAACGCCAAATTCGTCATCCCATTCATACCAACCACCGATACCTACGTACCATGTTAGCGGCATACTTTGATCAAATGACCCGCGCTTGGCGATGTAGTCAAACGCCATACCATCGTTACCAATAATACCGCGATACTTATCTTCAATTTCAATCACAACACTTAGCTGCTGATCCACTGCCATACCGACAGAGAAGTTTGTCGGTTGATTTGCTGCCATGCTAACACTCGGGAACAGTGCAGCTGCCAACATTATTTGCTTTTTCATACACGTCATCACTCTTAAAAAACGGCGTACATAATTCAAACATGGTGGCATTTTATTATGTCAGTAATGAGTAAGAATGACGTACGAAAAAGGCCACAAAGGTAAGGCTGAGTCAGGGGTCACAACAACAATGTCAGAAAGTAAGCCCTAAGAAGCGAGAAGAGAGAAGAGAGAAGAGAGAAGAATACGCAACGTTGGATGAAGAACGAAAAGGATAATACGCAAAAAGGAGGCCGAAGCCTCCTTTCTATCATGAATGACTGAGATTAGCCGTGGTTACGAATCCACTCATCCATTTCAGTTTTCAGGTTGTCAGACTTAGTACCGAAGATAGCCTGAACACCACCTGCTACAACTACAACACCAGCAGCGCCTAGTTGTTTTAGTTTGTCTTGGTCAACTGCAGCTGTGTCAGCTACTGCTACACGTAGACGAGTGATACATGCGTCTAGACCAGTGATGTTTGCTTTGCCGCCGAATGCTGCAACAAGCTCACCTGCCATGTCAGAACCAGAAGTTGCAGCAGCTTCTTCAGATTCGTCTTCACGACCTGGAGTTTTAAGGTCAAGAGCAGTGATTACTGTGCGGAATACTACGTAGTAGATTACTGCGTAAACTAGACCAACAGCTACCATCAGACCCATCTTCTGAGCGTGACCAGATAGAACTAGGAAGTCGATCAGACCGTGTGAGAATGATGTACCGTGTACAAAGCCTAGCGTGTTAGCAACAACATACGCAGAACCAGCTAGTAGAGCGTGGATACCGTATAGTAGTGGAGCAACGAATAGGAATGAGAATTCGATTGGCTCAGTAATACCTGTTAGGAATGAAGTCAGAGCAGCTGACGCCATGATACCCATTACTTTCGCGCGGTTTTCAGGTTTAGCACAGTGAGCAATTGCGATTGCTGCAGCTGGTAGACCGAACATCTTGAACATGTAACCACCCGCTAGCTGACCGAAGCCATTACCAGCAGCACGAGAAGCTTCATCAGCAACTAGGTAACAAGTTAGTACGCCGTTTTGCGTTTCACCAGCAGCGTTCACACAAGTACCTGCTTCGAAGAAGAATGGTACGTTCCATACGTGGTGTAGACCGAATGGGATTAGAGAACGCTCAACTACGCCGTAGATACCGAACGCAAGTTGTGGGTTTTGGTGTGCAGCCCAGTCAGAGAATGCAGAGATTGCACCGCCGATTGGTGGCCATACGAAAGAAAGAACAACTGCAAGGAAGATCGCAGCGAAACCAGTGATGATTGGCACTGCACGCTTACCAGCGAAGAAGCCAAGGTACTCTGGAAGTTGGATTTTGAAGAAACGGTTGAATGCCCAAGCAGCAACACCACCGACAAGGATACCACCTAGTACACCTGTGTCGATTTTCTCAACGCCCATGATGCCAGCCATAACGCCTAGCGTTGCTGTCATGATGCCGTAACCAACGATAGCAGCTAGACCAGCTACACCGTCGTTGTTCGTGAAGCCTAGAGCTACACCAACAGCAAATAGAAGTGCCATTTGGCCGAATACTGAACCACCAGCTTGTTCCATTAGGTTAGATACAACCTCTGGAATGAAGCTTAGATGGGCAGCACCAACACCTAGTAGGATACCTGCGACTGGCAACACTGATACTGGTAGCATCAGAGCTTTACCAACTTTTTGCAGGTTTGCAAAAAGGTTCTTAAACATGTTTATGCTCCTGATAAATTATAAGTATTATTTGGGCACTAACGGCACACCCCCGTAGCCTAAATGTTAGCACCCAATGAAAATGTAACCACACGAGGCATTATATTTTCCGGCTCTAAATATATATTGATGGCCCTCAAACTTTCCACACAGTTACGAAATTTAGTTTCAAAACAAGTCTTGGATCACACCGAAAAACAGCCAATGAAAAGGTTTGCATTAAACTTATATTACTGTTTTATAAGGATTTTATTATCTACATAATTAATTTTAAGGCGTAAATAAAATAAAGGCTGATGTTATTTTTAGTAACAAAATTACATTTGATGAATTTGAATGCGCTTAAATCAACAAATTTAGTAAACATTAAACTAAATGATCTTTTTGGTGCATTTCTAAACAAAAAAGGGGCTTTCGCCCCTTTTTAAACCGTTTCTTGATTTTTCATCGCAAAAAAAGATTTCGGAAGTTTTCGGTGGTTTTTTGCCCGACTTCAGATAATGAACACCCTTTTAGCTGTGCAATGTAAGCCGCAACTTCCACTACAAAGGCTGGCTGATTCTCTTTTCCGCGGTGCGGAACGGGCGCAAGATAAGGAGAGTCAGTCTCTATAAGCAACTTTTCAAGGGGCAAAGCTTTTACAACTTCCTTCAATTCTGTTGCTTGACGGAAGGTCACAATACCCGAAATTGAGATGTAGAAACCTAAATCAAGCGCCGCTTCTGCAAAAGCTAGATCTTCAGTAAAGCAGTGGATCACGCCACCACATTTTTCTGCACCGCCATTGCGTAGAATTTCTAATGTATCTTCGCGCGCATTGCGGGTATGGATGATAAGTGGTTTGTTCAACTCTACCGCTAAGTCGACTTGTTGTTCAAAACGCTTTTGTTGTAACGCTGCCATCTCTGGCTTGTAATGGTAGTCTAGGCCTGTCTCACCAATCGCAACGACTTTATTGTGAGAAGCATGCTGGCGTAACACCTCCATCGAGAAGTCACTTTCTACATCGAGAGGATGGACACCACAAGACGCGTAGACATTTTCATACGGCGTGATCAGTTCCAGCATTTTAGGGAAGGAATCCAGCGTAACGCCCACAGATAAAAGCTCTGTTACGTTCGCTTGTTTTGCTTTGTTAATAACGTCTTCAACATTGATGTGAAGATCATCGTAATTCAATTTGTCTAAATGACAGTGAGAATCTACGAACATAATGCCTCTCGTGATTCAATTAACCAATTCATTGATAGTAGCTCAAGGTTCAAGCCTGGGAAGGTTTGCATTTGAGCCTTTAACTCGAGTAATTTTTGTGCTGCTGAGTATAAACCGTTGTAGTTGTTCGGTTGAAACTTGTCAGCCCCTGGCAACTGGTCTGCCTCAGCCACACCAAATTGCGCTTTCTGTGCATCAGTTAATAAGTACCAAGCCCAATCCAACGCTTTATCTGGGTTCTTGGCCATCAAAGACGCACATTGGAACACATCAGAAACAGGAGAAGACAAAGCCTCAATCAAACTGCGCTCAAATGCCTGGTACTCATCAAGCTCGCCACTTTTTACTGCTTCTAGTGTGTTAATTGGGGAGCCCATGTTCAGCTTAAGCGCGTAAGCTGGCACTTTCAAAGAACCCTGCTCGCTCATCCAACTCATCGCTTGTTCTGTCGAAGGTAGCGTCACCACCCACTGCTGACAACGGCTTTGGATGGTTGGGAGTAATCGTTCTTGGTTATGCGTGACAAGCAAGAACAAGCACTTCTGCCCAGGTTCTTCGAGTGTTTTGAGCAACGCGTTCGACGCTGATTCGTTCATCGCATCCGCAGGTTCAATGATAAACACACGATAGCCATTTAGCTGAGACGATTCATGCGCAAGACGATTGCATGCTCGAATCTGGTCAACGGTAATGGATTTCCCTTCCTTCTCTGGTTTGATCCAGTGTAAGTCAGGGTGGCTGTTTGATTGAGTTAGCTGACAGCTGTGGCAAAAACCACACGCCTCACTGGTGTAGTTTTGGCACAAAAGCGAATGACTAAAGAGTTCGACCAACTTCTCAACGGCTAACCCTTGCGCACTTTGCAACAGCAAGGCACCTGGAACTCTTTCGGAATCCAAACTTACTTTGAGGTTATCCCAAACGGGTTGTAACCATGGAAAGTCATTTAACATGAATTACCTCAATCCACACTCTGCTTACTGCGCTGCTAGCCATTTATTAAGCGCAGCTTTGATATCTTGTGCCACGTCTTCAATCGACTGTTCTGCGTTAATAATTACGATAGAGTCATCTGCATTCGCAAGCTCCAAGTAACGCTCACGGGTACGCTCAAAGAAGCTGATATCCATTTTTTCGATGCGGTCTAGTTCACCACGGCCACGTGCACGCTCAAGACCAACACGCGGATCGATATCCATGTACAATGTGAAAGCAGGCTTAAACTCACCTAGCGTTGTATCGCGCAGGTTCTTCATCAGTGATGCATCGATCTGGCGGCCACCACCTTGGTAAGCTTGAGAGGACAAATCATGACGGTCACCCACCACCCATTGGTCGTTTGCTAGCGCTGGTTTAATCACGTTCTCAACTAACTGAACACGCGCGGCGTAAAGCAAAAGCAGCTCTGTCATGTCTTTCAGGTCTTCGCCTTCGTGCTCTTCTTTGACAAGCCCACGCATTTTCTCTGCGAGTGGCGTACCACCCGGCTCACGCGTATTGACGATATTTTCGATACCCGCAGCCTTAAGTGTGTCTAAAACAGTTTTAATCGCAGTGCTTTTACCCGCGCCTTCTAGGCCCTCAACGACAATAAAGTTTGCTTTCATCATTTGTTCTTTTTTAGTTCTCTTAAATAGGCACGTACAGCACGGTTGTGCTCAGCAAGGGATTTCGAAAACACGTGTCCGCCCTTTCCACTTGCTACGAAATATAGATAGTTGCTGTTTTCTGGGTTTAAAGCAGCTTCAATCGACGCTTCACCTGCCATAGCGATAGGCGTTGGCGGCAAACCATTGATTGTATATGTGTTGTATGGCGTTGGTGTACGCAAATCTTTTTTACGGATATTACCATCATACGCATCACCCATACCGTAGATAACGGTCGGATCCGTTTGCAGACGCATACGTTTATTGAGACGGTTAACAAAGACTGATGCGACACGTTCACGCTCAGCATCAATTGCCGTTTCTTTCTCAATAATAGAAGCAAGGATCAGCGCTTCGTATTTGTCTTTCAATGGTAACTTGTCCTGACGTCCTTCCCATTGTTCATCAAGGATCTTATTTAGCTTGCTGTGTGCACGCTCTAAGATCTGGCTTTCACTTGTGCCAGCAGTGTAATGGTAAGTCTCCGCAAGGAATAAACCTTCAAGCTTGTCACGTTCAATACCTAGCTTTTCTGCCATCTCTTTTTCAGACAGTCCAGTTAAGTCATGTTTTACATAAGGCGCAACGCTTAGCTGTTCAACCCACTCAGAGAAACGGCTACCTTCAACAAAAGTAATCGCAAACTGATGTTCTTTACCTGTGTTTAGTTGCTCTAGCGTCTCGAACAAAGAAACATTCGGCTCAAGTTGGTAAGTGCCTGCTCGCACTTGAAGAAGCTCTGGGTAAAGGTGAGGCATTAAGCGAGTGTAATCAGAGGCTTCAATAATATTGTCTTTCACCAAATCACGCATGACACGGTGAAAGCTAGTACCATTTTCAACGGTAAACAGTTGTGGCTGCTCTATTAGAATTGGCGAGTTAACGTATTGCTTAGTCTGTGAAACAACGTAAAAAACACCAGCTGCACCAATAACGGCAATCAGTACAACAAAAGCAAACAGTTTTTTAATCACGAATTTAGATTCCCTTGAAGTCGTCGTGTCAATTTTCCAATTGGAAATTCAATCTTGTTATCTGGTGTTGAAATACCGCAAACTGGCGCGACACCCAATAATGAGTTACACATCCACACCTCTTCTGCATCAAGCAAATCAGCCAGTGTGAACTCGGCTACCTGCACTGGGTAACCTTCAGCTTGGAGTAATTCCAATACCTGACGGCGCATTACGCCAGCCACACCAGACAAATTCAACTCCGGTGTGTAAACCTTCTTATCATTAACCCAAAAAAGGTTTGCCATTGTAGTTTCAATGACATGATTTTGCACATTTAACGTCACAGCATCGGCAAATTCAGAATCATCAATTTCTGCCTTTGCGAGAACCTGCTCTAGTCGGTTGTTGTGCTTATGGCCAGCAAGGAGTGGTTGAATACCTAAGCGAGTTTCGCAAACCCCTAGCTGCACGCCATTTTCTTGCCATAAAGAGTAATGAGAAGGGAACGCAAAATTCGAAATAGTCACTACTGGCCCTTCAACACTACTGGGACTATACCCTCGCCCTCCAGTGCCACGACTGATATGAATTTTGATTCCAGCAAGCTCGTCACTCAAGACCGCTTTCATTACCCAATCGAACACTTGGCTCCAATCAGGAAAAGGGATGTGTAATGTTTTTAGGCACGCTTCCATTCGCTCAATATGCGCTTGCCAGAGCTCCAACTGACCGTGTTTAGTCTTGATGGTGGTGAAGCAGCCATCACCATATTGAAACGAGCGGTCACCAAGCGGAACATGCGTTTGTGGAAGTCCATTTACCCAGAACATTCAGATACCCTTTGTTTTCTGATCGACAAATAAAACAAAACGGCTCAATGCTAAGCATCGAGCCGTTAGAATACAAGTATCGCCACTCTAAAACAGTGTTAGAGATTTTTACTCAGCGAATTTTTTGAATACTAGCGAACCGTTCGTACCGCCGAAGCCAAACGAGTTACAGATTGCGTATTCCATATCAACTTCGCGCGCAGTATGCGGAACAAGATCGATATCTAGGCCTTCTTCAGGATCATCTAGGTTAATCGTTGGTGGAACGATTTGGTCAACTAGAGACATCACTGTAATGATAGCTTCAACAGAACCTGCAGCACCTAGAAGGTGACCAGTCATAGATTTAGTTGAAGATACTAATACTTGTTTAGAGCCTTCTTCACCAAGAGCACGTTTCACGCCCTTGATCTCAGCAACGTCACCAGCAGGCGTCGATGTACCGTGAGCGTTCACGTAACCAACTTGAGTGCCTGTGATGTCTGCATCACGCATCGCCGCTTCCATTGCTAGAGCGCCACCTGAACCGTCTTCACTTGGAGAAGTCATGTGGTAAGCGTCACCAGACATACCAAAGCCAACTAGCTCTGCGTAGATCTTAGCGCCACGTGCTTTTGCGTGCTCGTACTCTTCAAGAACCATCATGCCCGCACCGTCACCAAGAACAAAGCCATCACGGCCCTTATCCCATGGACGAGACGCTTTCTGAGGCTCATCGTTACGAGTTGAAAGTGCTTTCGCTGCACCGAAACCAGCCATACCTAGTGGTGTAGATGCTTTCTCTGAACCACCAGCAACCATCGCCTCAGCATCACCGTATGCAATCATACGCGCTGCGTGGCCGATGTTGTGTAGACCTGTAGTACATGCCGTAGAGATCGCGATGTTTGGACCACGAAGACCACGCATGATAGATAGGTTACCTGCAACCATGTTTACGATGGTCGAAGGAACAAAAAATGGGCTAACTTTGCGAGGACCTTTTTCAACAAGCGCTGTATGGCCTGTTTCGATTAGGTCTAGACCGCCGATGCCTGAGCCGATTGCTACACCAACTCGAGCTGCGTTTTCTTCGGTAATTTCTAAGCCAGAGTCATCCAGTGCTTGGATACCCGCTGCAATGCCGTACTGGATGAATAAATCCATCTTACGAGCATCTTTCTTAGACATGTACTCTGTGCAATCAAAATCTTTCACAAGACCAGCAAAACGAGTCGAGAAGTTCGTTGCATCGAAGTGTTCGATGTTCACGATACCGCTTTGACCTGCTAGCAGGGCTTTCCAAGATGATTCTACTGTGTTGCCTACCGGTGACAACATACCCATGCCTGTGACAACTACACGACGCTTGGACACGATATAATTCTCCGGGAATTGAATGTTTCTATGAGAGGATAGAAGAAGTTAGAAAGAACACAGGCGGTCTAGGAGACCGCCTGGGAGAGATAATTACTGAGCGCTGTTTACGTAGTCGATTG
Organism: Vibrio sp. D173a; assembly: GCF_030248475.1. NCBI lineage: Bacteria > Pseudomonadati > Pseudomonadota > Gammaproteobacteria > Vibrionales > Vibrionaceae > Vibrio > Vibrio sp. D173a. The sequence goes on along the minus strand of NZ_JAHGAH010000008.1, from coordinate 10,871 downwards.
CAGCTTGAACAGTAGTGATTTTCTCAGCTTCTTCGTCAGGAATCTCAGTGTCGAATTCCTCTTCTAGAGCCATTACTAGCTCTACAGTGTCTAGAGAATCAGCACCTAGATCGTCAACGAATGAAGCTTCGTTTTTAACTTCTGCTTCGTCTACACCTAGCTGTTCAACAATGATTTTCTTTACGCGTTCTTCGATGTTGCTCATTTTTCTTTTCCTTTACAGATTTCGCCTAATGCGATGATTCCGTAGTTTATTCGAACTATTGAAAGTTGCAAGGGGGTCCTTGCTGGTCAAACCACAAAATTAGCGAATTTAACCGAATTTCAATACATTTTTGACTTAAATCATGCACAAATGTTGCGCATGAGCATGACAACTTAATGACAGTTAACAGCAACTATAGGCTATTTTTCACAAAGTAAAGTAGCTTATTTTGCACGAACTGTGCATTAAACCATGTACATGCCACCATTTACATGCAAAGTTTCACCAGTAATGTAAGCAGCCTCAGGTGAAGCTAGGAATACAACTGCTGATGCAATTTCACGTGGGTCACCTAGACGACCTGCCGGCACGTTCGACAACGTTGCTGCACGTTGGTCATCATTTAGCGCCTTAGTCATGTCAGTTTCGATGAAACCAGGAGCTACTGTGTTAACCGTTACACCACGAGAAGCGACTTCACGAGCCATTGATTTAGTGAAACCAATTACGCCTGCTTTCGCTGCTGCGTAGTTCGTTTGACCAGCGTTACCCATAGTACCAACAACAGAACCGACGTTGATGATGCGACCTGCGCGTTTCTTCATCATACCGCGCAGAACCGCTTTAGACATGCGGTAGATTGGCGTTAGGTTTGTATTGATGATGTCGTTCCACTCGTCATCTTTCATACGCATTAGTAGGTTATCGCGAGTGATACCTGCGTTGTTAACAAGAATATCGATTGCACCGAACTCATCGTTGATGGTTTTTAGGGTTGCTTCGATAGACTCAACGTCAGTTACGTTAAGTGCTAGACCTTTACCGTTTTCACCTAGGTATTCGCTGATAGCCGCTGCGCCACCTTCAGAAGTCGCAGTACCAATTACCGTTGCACCGCGCTCAACAAGAAGCTCAGCAATCGCACGACCAATGCCACGGCTCGCGCCTGTCACTAGAGCGATCTTACCTTCTAGATTCATCATGTTGTGTTTTCCTTTTCTTATCGTGAACGAATTACTTAGCGGCTTCTAGCGACGCTACGTCGTTAACAGCTGCTGCGCTTAGTGTTTTCACGATACGTTTAGTCAGACCTGTCAGTACTTTTCCAGGGCCAAGCTCAAGAAGATTTTCTACGCCTTGTTCGCTCATTAGTTGCACGCTCTCAGTCCAACGAACTGGGCTGTGAAGTTGACGAACAAGTGCGTCTTTGATTTTTGCAGGATCCGTTTCTGCTGCCACATCAACGTTGTTGATAACAGGAAGTTGTGGTGCGTTGAACTCGATAGATTCTAGCGCAACCGCTAGTTTCTCTGCTGCTGGTTTCATTAGTGCACAGTGTGAAGGCACTGAAACAGGAAGAGGAAGTGCACGTTTTGCACCCGCTTCTTTACATAGTGCGCCCGCGCGCTCTACTGCGTCTTTGCTACCTGCGATAACAACTTGACCAGGCGAGTTGAAGTTTACTGGAGAAACGACTTCACCTTGTGCTGCTTCTTCACAAGCTTTTGCAATTGCTTCGTCATCTAGACCGATGATCGCGTACATTGCACCAGTACCCGCAGGTACCGCTTCTTGCATCAGTTGACCACGTAGTTCAACCAATTTGATTGCTTCTTTAAAGTCAATCACGCCAGCACACACAAGCGCTGAGTACTCACCTAGGCTGTGACCCGCTAGGTTTGCTGGTTGCTCAAGACCAAGCTCTTGCCATACACGCCAGATAGCAACAGATGACGCTAGCAAAGCCGGTTGAGTACGGAAAGTTTGGTTTAGATCTTCTGCAGGTCCATTTTGAACAAGCGCCCATAGGTCGTAACCTAGTGCGTCAGATGCTTCTGCAAATGTTTGTTTTACTACGTCATATTGTTCGACTAGATCAGCAAGCATACCTACAGCTTGTGAACCTTGACCTGGAAATACGATAGCAAACTTGCTCATGTTGTTTTCCTTTAAGCAAAGTAAAAAGAAATAAGATGCACCGTAGCGCATCTTAAATTTTGAATTCTTGTGAAACTTAGAATTTCACCAGGGCAGAACCCCAAGTGAATCCGCCGCCAAACGCTTCAAGAAGTAGAGTTTGACCACGTTTAATACGACCATCACGTACCGCCTCATCCAGTGCTGTTGGCACGGTTGCTGCTGATGTGTTGCCGTGTTTATCAAGTGTGATCACGACTTGGTCTAGTGACATCGAAAGTTTCTTCGCTGTCGCTGAGATAATTCGGTAGTTCGCTTGATGCGGCACTAGCCAGTCTAGTTCAGACTTGTGCATGTCGTTCGCTTCAAGCGTGTCTTTCACTAGCTTGGATAGCTGAGTTACTGCCACTTTGAATACTTCGTTACCTGCCATGTGCAGCCATTTGTCGGCATCTTTGCCGCGCTCTGGCACAGGTAAGCTCAACAGATCGCCAAATTGGCCGTCTGAGTATACGTGTGTAGAGATGATGCCCGGCTCTTCGCTCGCGCCAATCACTACCGCGCCAGCCGCATCACCAAATAGGATGATGGTTGAACGGTCCGTTGGATCACACGTTTTAGACAATGCGTCTGCGCCAATCACGAGTACGTTTTTACACATACCTGATTTGATGTGCTGATCAGCAACAGACAATGCGTATACAAAGCCTGAACAAGCAGCGGCTAAGTCGAATGCAGGACAACCTTTAATGCCAAGCTTTCCTTGCACCTGACACGCAGATGAAGGGAAAGTATGGCTACTGCTCGTGGTAGCAACGATAATTAGGTCGATATCATTTTTATCAATGCCGGCCATATCGATAGCGTTTTCAGCTGCGTAGAATGCCATGTCCGCAACAGTTTCATCTTCTGCTGCAATTCGACGCTCTTTAATACCCGTGCGAGCTACGATCCACTCATCACTTGTATCTACCATTTTCTCTAGGTCTGCGTTAGTACGCACCTGAGATGGCAGGTAGCTGCCAGTACCTAAAATTTTGCTATACATGAAGACTAATAATGCCTCTCGAGTAAAACCGCTTCCAAACGATCGCTAATACGGCTTGGTACTTGTCGTTTGACCTCGTGTACTGCCTCGCCAAGTGCATTGACAATCGCAGATACATCCGCACTTCCATGGCTTTTTATGACAATGCCGCGCAATCCTAGCAAACTTGCGCCGTTATACTGGTCGGGGTTCAGTGTTTTTAGTTCATTAAATAGCCGAGAAAACAACTTTCTAGCAATCCAACCCTTTATCGTCGATGCCATCATGCTGGTTTTTAACTTTTCGATAAAGAGTTGCGCTGTTCCCTCGCTGGCTTTCAAGCATACGTTACCGACAAAGCCATCACAAACGATGACGTCGGCCACGTCATGCAAAATTTGATTACCTTCAATATAACCGACAAAATTGATTGCGTCGGTTTGAGAAAGCATTTCTGCACAGCGTTTGACTAAATCATTACCTTTAATTTCTTCTGCGCCGATATTTAGCACAGCAACACGAGGAGGTCGACCTAGGTGTTCTTCTGCTAATGCACTGCCCATCACAGCAAACTGAAACAACGAGTCAGCATCGCACGACACGTTCGCACCAAGATCTAACATCCAAGTACGTTTACCGCTGATGGTCGGTAAGGCGGAAACTAAAGCAGGACGCTCAATACCAGGAAGCAGCTTAAGAACAAATCGTGAGAGCGCCATCAAGGCTCCGGTGTTGCCACCGCTCACACAAGCATCTGCTTCGTTGTCAGAAACGAGATCAATGGCCATACGCATGGAGCTATTTTGGCTATTACGTAATGCTAAAGAGGGCTTTTCTGAATTGGATATCACTTTCTCGCTGTGAAGAATGCTCAAACGAGAACTGGTAGAGGTACCTAGTTGAGATAATTGAGACGTGATCAGGGATTGATCACCTATAAGAATCACTTTTAGCTCTGGGAAATGAGACAGTGCCTGCACGGCGGCAGGCACTGTTACGCGTGGACCGAAATCCCCGCCCATTGCATCAAGTGCAACGGTAATACTTTGCAAAGGTTCAACCTTACTTGTTGATAACCTTTTGACCACGGTAGTAACCTTCAGCAGTTACGTTGTGGCGTAGGTGAGTTTCACCAGAAGTCGCGTCTACAGATAGTGCAGCTGTAGTTAGCGCATCGTGTGAACGACGCATACCGCGCTTAGAACGAGTTTTACGGTTTTTCTGTACGGCCATTGACCCTACTCCTATACTATTGGGTTAAAAACCTAAAGAAGAAGCGGCTACCACACCAGTTACTTTTTCAGATTTTTCAAAACGTCGAATGGATTCGGTTTTTCTTCCTCAATTTCTTCAGGAATCTCACCAAAAACCATGTTATTTGAGTCAACGCTACAATCCGCATCATCGTGCATTGCGATTTGAGGTAATGTTAAGATGAACTCGTCTTCAACCAGTTGTATAAGGTCTAATTCACCGTACTCATTTAGATCTACCAAATCATAAATTTCTGGTGCTTCCTCTTCCGTCTTCTCACCGTAGTAAGGAGTGTAAAGGAATTCAACTTCACACATGTGTGTGAATACCTCATTACAACGCTGACACTCTAAATCGACTTCGATGTTAGCTTTACCAGAGATAACAACAAGTCGCTGTTCATCAATATCAAATGACAATGAGACTTCTGCGTCGCGTTTTACGCCTTCAGTTGTTTCCGCTAAGCGCTTGAAAAGACTAGCTTGGATGATGCCATCGTAATCTAATCGTTTCTGTGCGGACTTCGCCGGATCAACCGTTCGCGGTATTTTTACCTTTTGCATAGGGCGCGAATATTATCTTCCAAATCAAAATTAGTCAAAGAAAAAGGCAAAAAAGTTGTACTTTTTTACGCTTAACGTACAGAGCATTAGCCAGAATCGATTTTGATCGATTATCCTATCGGAAATGCTTTTGCGAATTGTAATTCAAAATGAAAAATTACCAACTGGTTTTAGCCTCAACCTCCCCTTTTCGTAAACAACTGCTGGAAAAACTAGCAGTACCTTTTACTTGTTTATCACCAGACTGTGACGAGACGCCTTTACCCAATGAACCCCCTTTAGAACTGGTTCAAAGGCTCGCGATGGGAAAAGCGACTTCTTGCCATACAACTCAGGACAGTTTGGTCATTGGCAGTGACCAAGTTTGTGTCATCGATGGCAAAATTGTCGGTAAGCCACAAAATAGAGAAAACTCGATCAAACAGTTATTAGCTCAAAGCGGTAAAATCATCACTTTTTATACCGGGCTTGCGGTACATAACACCGCAACAAATCATACTGAAGTCGGCTTCGATACCTTTGAAGTGCATTTTAGGGATTTGACTCGAGACCAAATCGAGCGTTACGTAGACAGAGAGGAACCATTTTATTGCGCCGGTAGTTTTAAGAGCGAGGGAATGGGCATTTGCCTGTTTAACAAGTTAGTCGGTAAAGATCCAAATACGCTAGTCGGCCTGCCACTGATTGATTTGATCGACATGCTGCAAAAGCAAGGGTTAGAGGTTTTGTAGGGAATCGGGAATCGGGAATCGGGAATCGGGAATCGGGAATCGACGATATTTTTCCTTTCTGGGAACAGATTCTGTCAACTCCCGTTAGAACTTAGTTTCTTTTAATTGCCTTCCAACGGAGCACTTCCGAGTATAGGAGCGCTGCACTCCGCACGCCCTTGTGGTCAAACTCGACGATTAAAAAAGCCGATGTCTCAACATCGGCTTTTACATAGCTTTTTGCAGCCCCGAAGGGTGTAGATACTCTCGCCTCTACTTCTTACGTAGACCTACCAACACTTTTTCAAGCTTAGCTTCCATCGGCGCGTTGATCTCCATCCACTCATCATTCGATGGGTGCTGGAACTTGATGTTCGCCGCATGAAGGAACAAACGGTCCAAACCAACTTGGCCAGTATAAGCATCAAAGCGGCGGTCACCGTAACGATCATCCCATGCGATTGGATGACCTGTGTATTGAGTATGCACACGAATCTGGTGAGTACGGCCGGTAATCGGACTTGCTTGAATCAACGTCGCCTGCTCAAACCTTTCCAAAACCTTGAAGCGCGTTTCTGACGGTTTACCATTTGGGTTCACACGTACGATACTGTTGACTTCATTTTTGAGTAGCGGCGCATTAACGACTTTGCAGCTGTTTTTCCACTCACCCATGACAAGAGCGAAGTAGAACTTCTTCACTGTCTTTTCACGGAACTGTGCTTGCAGGTGACGCAATGCCGAACGCTTCTTAGCAACTAACAAAATGCCGGAAGTGTCACGGTCAATACGATGAACCAGTTCTAAAAAGCGTGCCTGTGGGCGTAATGCTCGAAGTGCCTCAATCGCGCCAAACTTCAAACCACTGCCACCATGTACTGCTGTACCAGATGGTTTATTTAGCACCAACATATGGTCATCTTCAAAAATGATCATATGTTCTAGTTCTGCCACTTTATTTAACTTAGTACTCGGTGCGACATCGTCTTCTTTCTTCTCGACCGTTACCGGAGGGATACGTACGAGATCGCCTGCCTTAAGTTTGTACTCGGCTTTAATACGTTTTTTATTAACGCGCACTTCACCCTTACGCACGATTCGGTAAATCATGCTTTTGGGAATGTCTTTTAATTGGTTACGCAGAAAGTTATCAATGCGTTGACCCGCCATGTCTTCGTCGATATCAACGAACTGGACTTTTGTTCTTATTTCGCTCATGGGCGGTATTATAAACCCAAATCTGTACGACTTCACATTATTCTTGCGGCAAAAGAAACACTTGTCGCCGTTCATCGAGCTAAAACACGCCAAGCTTTTGTTTAAATTATTAAAACTCTCTATCAACTTCTCGATTTAATTTGCGTCTTTCTCAGTTTGCGAGACTCAACTGCTTATGAAACAGCCAGTTATAAATTACAAAAATTGAATTTAGCGCCAAATTTTCCATCGTTTACGTTAAAGCAGATTGCTGATATCCACCTGCGCTGCTATAGTTCACAGCTGCTAAGGAAGGTTTGGTTACATTTTGTTCATTACCAATCATTTATCCCCAAGCAATGTGAGTAGACTGTTGAATGTCAGGTGCGGCATTGGCGTAAGACACATTGAGTTCAACACACTTGTCACTCTACTCCTCGCATATTCACGTTGAGTATCTACCGCTCCGTATAGCGGGTCACAAGTTTACGTTTCCAACGAAACCCAAAGAAGTTTGTGATGACTGAAGTGCCCTAGAGCATCCCCTTCCAGCCGGGAGGCTGCAAAATATAGCCATGGGATCAGGCACCGTGAAAGAGTGAAAAAACAGTGGCAAGTTGCAAAGAAAGATAAAGAAAAGACAACGAGAAATTTTCAATGAAAAGAATGTTAATTAACGCAACTCAAAAAGAAGAGTTGCGTGTCGCTCTGGTTGATGGCCAGCGACTTTTCGATCTTGATATCGAGAGTCCAGGTCATGAATCTAAAAAAGCGAATATCTACAAAGGACGTATCACACGTATCGAACCAAGCTTAGAAGCCGCATTTGTTGACTACGGTGCTGAGCGTCACGGTTTCCTTCCTCTTAAAGAAATTGCCCGCGAATACTTCCCTGAAGGTTACACTTACCAAGGCCGTCCTAGCATTAAAGAAGTGCTAACAGAAGGCCAAGAAGTGATCGTGCAAGTGGAAAAAGAAGAACGTGGTAGCAAGGGCGCAGCTCTAACTACTTTCATCTCTCTTGCGGGTAGCTACCTTGTTCTTATGCCTAATAACCCTCGTGCCGGCGGTATTTCTCGTCGTATCGAAGGTGATGAGCGTACACAACTTAAAGCTGCACTAAGCACTCTGGAATTGCCTCAAGGCATGGGCCTGATTGTTCGTACTGCTGGCGTTGGCAAGAGCGCAGAAGAACTAGAGTGGGATTTGAACGTACTACTTAACCACTGGAGCGCGATTAAGGGCGCGGCAGATTCTAACCCTGCCCCATTCCTAATCCACCAGGAAAGTAACGTAATCGTTCGTGCAATCCGTGACTACCTACGTCGTGATATCGGTGAAATCCTAATCGACAGCAACACCATTTATGAGCGTGCTAAAGAGCACATCAAATTGGTTCGTCCTGATTTCATCAGCCGCGTTAAAAAATACGATGGCGAAGTACCACTGTTCAGCCACTACCAAATCGAAAGCCAAATTGAATCGGCTTTCCAACGTGAAGTGCGCTTACCATCTGGTGGTTCTATCGTAATCGACCCAACAGAAGCACTGACTTCTATCGATATCAACTCTGCTCGCGCAACGAAAGGCGGCGATATCGAAGAAACAGCACTTAATACCAACCTAGAAGCAGCAGACGAAATCGCTCGTCAATTGCGTCTACGTGACCTTGGTGGTCTGGTTGTTATCGACTTCATCGATATGACGCCAGTACGCCACCAGCGTGAAGTTGAAAACCGTCTACGTGAAGCCGTTCGTCTAGATCGCGCCCGCGTTCAAATCGGTCGCATTTCTCGCTTCGGTCTTTTGGAAATGTCTCGTCAACGTTTGAGCCCTTCTCTAGCGGAAGCAAGCCACCATATTTGTCCTCGTTGTACGGGTACAGGTGTGGTTCGTGACAACGAGTCTCTAGCACTTTCTGTTCTTCGTCTTATTGAAGAAGAAGCGCTTAAGGACAACACAGCACAAGTACTTGCTGTGGTACCTGTGCCAATCGCGTCTTACCTTCTAAACGAAAAACGTCGCTCTGTGAACCACATTGAACGCACTCAAGAAGTGAAGATCACTGTTGTTCCTAACTCAGACATGGAAACGCCTCACTTTGAAGTTATCCGTGTTCGTGAGGGTGAAGAGTTCGACCTGCTTTCTTACCTACTTCCTAAGAAACTGGAAGCGATGAAAGAAGCAGAAGGCAAAGAGCCTGCAGAAGTTGATATTAAGCCTAAGCGCATCGAAGAGCCTGTACTGAAAGGTTTCGCAGCGCCAACGCAAACTGCACCAGCTCCTGCAGCAACGTCTAAACCTGCACCAGCTGCGAAGAAGAAAGAAGCTGCGCCACAGGAAGAAAAACCAGGTCTAATCAGCCGTCTGTTTAAAGCGCTTGGCAGTTTCCTATTCGGTGGTTCTGAAGAAGTAAAAGAAGAGCCTAAGAAAGAAGAGAAGAAGCCAAACCGCGATAACAAGCGCAACAAACGTGACCGCAACGATCGTCGTCGCAACAACAACCAACGCGATAACCGCGAAGGTCGTGACAACCGCGATAACAAACGTCGCCGTAAGCCACGTGAAGAGCAAGCGACTGAGCAAAACGAAACGCAACAGCAGCCTAATAAGCAGCAAAACCGCAACCAGAAACGTAAGCCTAGAGCTCAACAAGCTGAAAAAGCACAAGAGCCAAAAGCAAATGCGAAGGTAGCGGAAAAAGGTCTGCAACTTGCCGCTGAAGCACGCACTGGTACAGAAGCGAAGCCGGAAGAAAGCAAAGCGAAGTCAAACGCGAAAGCAGAGAAAGTGAAAGAGCGCCGTCAGCGTCGCAAACTGAACAAATCTGTACGCGTTAAAGATCAGCAAGCGGCAGAGAAAGCTGAACAGGAAGTACCTGTACAAACAATCGTTGAAGCGGTTGAAGCACCTGTTGAAAAGCCAGTTGAGGCAGCAGCAGAAGCACAACAAGACAACAAAGCAGAATCTAAACAGCGTCGTAACCGTCGTTCACCACGTCACCTACGTGCAAGTGGCCAACGTCGTCGTCGCGGTCGCGATCGTCGCCCTAACCCATTCCGCCTACGCAAAGGTGGTGTAGCCTCTCCTGAGATGGCAATGGGTAAAGTAATGCCACGCTACATTCCAAAACCAGCGCCTAAGAAGGAAGAGCGAGTGAAGGAAGAAGCAGCGGTTGTTGCAACAGCAGTACCTGCAATCCAAGGTGGTTTTGCTTGTCCTGAAATGGCGATGGGTAAAGTGATCATTCGCCGTGAGCAACCTGCAGTCGTTGAAGCGCCAGTAGTTGAACCAAAAGTTCAACAACCTGTAGAAACGAAAGTAGAAGCTCCAGTTGTAGAAACACCGGTTGCAGCAGCACCAGTAGTTGAAGCAGCAGTTGTAGAGCAAGCTGAAACTGTAGCAGCAGAAGCGACACCAGTTGAGCCAATCGTAGAAGCACCTGTAGTTGAAACAACTGAAACTGCAGTAGCAGAAGCGGCGCCAACTCAAGAGCCAGTAGTCGAAGTAGTAGCAGAAACTGTAGAACAAGTTACAGCGGAAGCGAAAGTAGAAACACCAGAGCCTAAAGCAGAAGTTATCAAGGTAGCGACCAAGCCACGTGCGAGCGCACCGATGACAAAAGCGCCGGGTCCTCAAGAGCTTCGCGAAATCACCGTTACAGCAGCACCGTTTAAAGCTGAACGCTACGCACCGAAAGGCGCAGGTAGCCAAGTAGCAACAAACCGTGCGTCTGCAGGTATGACAAAGCCAAACTTTAGCTAAGTTGTAATTTGTCTTTACACAAAGCGAAAAGCTAATGAAAAGGCTGCCGATCGGCCTGTCTCTTATACACAAATCCCCAAGCTTGTAGCTTGGGGATTTTTTTTGAACTCTTTCAAGTGTGTGTGATCTGATCACTTAGCAATCATTACTGAAACACTAAGATGACACACTCAGACGCTAAACTTTGGGCACAAGAACAATTTGGACAAGCACAACTTAAAGACCCTCGAAGA
>NZ_JAHGAH010000799.1:0-1015 GCF_030248475.1 Vibrio sp. D173a | reverse complement strand
TCTGGGCGAAGGACACTAACATCAAAGATAGTAATAACTGCTTCATCACCGAACTACTCCCTCACCCAAACTTCTTGAATACGCTGCACTTGATTAACACCAGAGCCACAGGTTGTTGTTGATTCAATTTTGAAAAATCCGACGCCATCTAGTACCCCAATCTCATCACAGGTAAGTGAATCCACATTGCAGATCGTCGACATACCATGGCTAACTTGATTGGCATTTAAGTTAGTACAAATCGTTCTTACACTTGACGATACAGCAGGTGAAACAGTGAGTGGATACACCTGAGTCAATGCCCACTCATTAGCGGAATGTGCCAACAACCACGCTTGTGTGCCGAGCTGCTTGCGAGTCAAAGTATCGTGGTTGCTCCATTGAACTTGGACAAGTGATGTTGCAAGAAACCCCATCACCGCAATCACAAATACGGCGATAACTAAAACACTGCCTTGCTGGTTCGATTTTCTATGGCGCATTCAATACCTGCACATCTTGTTGATAAACACTAATTTCACTATTCTGCTCAAGTACAAGATCAATATGAATCACTCCACCTCGCTGGAGACTAGGTTCTTCGTAACGAAAGCTACTCTCAGCATAATTGATACTATCTGCCACTCTCACACCATTGCGCTCCACCACGCCTTGATTTTCAATGGTGTTATTCACTAAACAATAACTTACATGGTTATTGTTTTCATAAACGTAATGACGCTTGGCAATCGACTCACTCACGAGGTTTAAAGCCGTTACACTGAAAGAGTTAGTGCTTTGAGTTGCACACGACACATCAATTCTTTTCCCTGAATCGTCAGCTAAATCATCAAAGCTACTTGGGTTGATAATTAGATAATCACCTGAACTCAAGCTTGGGTTATCTTGCCCAATGATAAAATTCAGGCTGCTATTATCTTCATCAAAATGGTAAAAGCCCGAGTATTTTATTGGATAAAAAGATAAGCATTTTCGGGCAAACGCGGGGGTAGGTAAAAAAGTCTGGTCTTGCGTA
>NZ_JAHGAH010000798.1:0-814 GCF_030248475.1 Vibrio sp. D173a | reverse complement strand
CAGGGCGTCGCGAGCCGAGATTACGATAACAGGAATATCGTTGGTCTCATTTTTCCTTAGCTGAGAAAGTAACTGCATCCCGTCAATATCGGGTAGCCCTAGGTCTAACAATACGGCGTCATATCGACTGATTGTAAGCAAGTGCAGAGCCTGCTTTCCAGACGCTGCTTGGTCTGCAATATGTCCCAAATGGCTTAACTCTGTTTTTAGCAATTTGCTTAGCTCTGGATGATCCTCAACTATCAATAACTTCATATCTTTCTCATTTTTGTCTAATTCTCACTCAGTTGGTTGATTAACCGTTGAGTCAGTAATGTTTTTCGCTGACGTCAGGATAGCGTCAGGTTACTTGTATAGAATGCGAATCGTTTTCAATTCCATTACTTCTTCGCCAGTAAAGAGCCCCAATCGAAATGCGCTTTAGGATGCATTAAAAAATTAAAATGGGGAAGTGAGCGAAGAAGAATTAATTTTTCTCCACTGCAGTGGGAAGTCTACAAGAAGATTTAAAGGAGTAAATTATGCTCGCGACCACAAATCGCACGTTAGTAAGCTTAGCCGTTGCTGCGGCGATGTTGCCTTTGGCGGTACAAGCTGAAGCGGAAAATGAACATGAGGTTATGACCGTTACCGGTACTGGATTCGAACAAGAGATGGCGTTAGCGCCGGCGTCGATTACTGTCATCGATGCATCTGAGATCGAGAACAAAGGCTATCGTAACATTACAGAAGCACTGCAAAGCGTGCCGGGTGTGTACGCGGAAGAAGGCTCAAACGGTGGTAAAGGTGCTACTTCAGATGTATCCATTCGTGG
>NZ_JAHGAH010000797.1:0-544 GCF_030248475.1 Vibrio sp. D173a | reverse complement strand
ATTGATTTAGCTAAGCAAGTTTCTAGCAATGTTGAGTTTGAATCAACAGAGCTTACTGGAGAGAGCAACGAACTTCGTACACGCTTCAAGTTCGAAGTTAGCGCAGAGAAAATCATCTTTGAGCTGAAGACTCGCTCAATCGCACGATAACACGCGCCACACTATTTGATTAAGACGAGTCTATTACTCGTCTTTTTTTTCGAGCGTTTTCCACGACAACGCACCGTTTGTCTCAAAATCATTCAGCTCCGCACATTGAATCACAACACCTGATATTTCGAGTACAGCGCCTAGGCTGTATGCATTGTCGTCATGATAACAAACTCTTGGGTGCGTGTTCTTTTGTGAAACAACGACCGCTTTTTTTGCCGGAACCGAAATAATATTGTTGGCATAAACGTTTGCGTTATTTCCAAATAGACCGAAAATCACTGTCAAAGATATGACTTTAATTGCATTTAATCTTTTCACTTATATTTCGCTCGCTTTTATATTGGCTATATTTAACAATTATCGGCGATATTTCTGGGCTCGTATTCAATTT
>NZ_JAHGAH010000796.1:0-709 GCF_030248475.1 Vibrio sp. D173a | reverse complement strand
TGGCTGGGGTTATCATTTATTTTAATGTCGGTTTGTTGCAGCGATGACTACTTCAATTTGTAGATGATGCCTGGATTACAGCGTACCATCTCAAAACGGTCCGTCAGACCAGTCAGAGATTCCGAGGCACCTAATAGTAGGTAACCGCCCGGGTTTAAGCTGTTTGCCATTTGGTTCAATACCTTAGACTTCATATCTGGAGAGAAGTAGATCAGAACGTTACGACAGAAGATAATGTCGAACTTACCCAACAGAGCGTAGCTGTCCATCAAGTTCTGCGGACGGAAATTCACCATACGCTTAACATTGTCTTTTCCCATCATACGACCATCACCCGCATCTTCAAAGAAGGTACGGCGACGCTCAGGCGATAGACCACGTCCCAGTGCAAGGTTGTCGTAGACACCAGCGCGACACATATCGAGCATGCTCGCTGAGATGTCAGTCGCGGTGATCGATACGTTTGGCAGCATACCTGGTTTACGCGCCTGAGTTTCAAGTACCGTCATCGCCATAGAGTACGGTTCTTGACCAGAAGAGCTTGCCGCTGACCAAATCTTAATAGGACGTTTATTTGCCGCTATTTCCGGAAGTAGTTTATCCGCCAATACAGCAAACGGGTAAGTATCTCGGAACCAAAGTGTCTCGTTCGTCGTCATGGCATCTACTGCCGCCACTCGCAACTCGCGATTTCTGCCCGTTACTACAT
>NZ_JAHGAH010000795.1:0-847 GCF_030248475.1 Vibrio sp. D173a | reverse complement strand
CTTCTAAAAGAGAAAGAGCGTTTAAACCAACAAGTTCAAAAGCTACCTAAAACGCAACGTGAAGTACTACGAATGACACGTGACGTTGAAGTAAATCAACAGATATATATTCAACTTTTAAATAAGGTACATGAACTAAGTATTATCAAAGCAGGCACCGTGGGTAATATACGTATTTTAGATGATGCACAGGCTTACGCGCGTGCAGTAAAACCGAAGAAACCACTGATTGTTGTATTAGCGACCTTGCTTGGCGGTATGCTGAGTGTTGCGTTTGTGTTAGTTAAAGCAGCGTTTCACCGCGGTGTTGAGAGCCCAGGCCAGATCGAAGAGCTTGGCCTACCTGTTTTTGCCGCAGTACCTAAGTCGGACTTGCAAGTCGAACTCAGCAACCGTTTTAAGGTGAAGAAAAAGCGTACACAGGGTACACAAGCATTGCTTGCTGAGTCTAACCCTGCGGATCTCTCTGTTGAAGCGTTACGTGGTTTACGCACCAGTTTGCACTTCGCGATGCTTGAAGCAAAAAACAACATCTTGATGATCTCTGGCCCTGCACCAGGTATCGGTAAATCATTTATTTCGACCAACTTTTCAGCGGTTGCGGCGAAGACTGGTCAAAAAGTGCTGTTGATTGACGCAGATATGCGTAAAGGTTACCTGCAGCAAAGTTTCGGTGTGAAGTGGGATAACGGTTTATCTGATCTGCTGAGCGGTAAACAAGATTTTTCTCAATCGGTTAAAGCAACCCCGGTTGAAAACTTAGAAATTATCACTCGCGGCCAAGTACCGCCAAACCCATCAGAGCTTCTAATGCATCCACGTTTTGCGGAGCTTATGGAGTGGGCTT
>NZ_JAHGAH010000794.1:0-722 GCF_030248475.1 Vibrio sp. D173a | reverse complement strand
CAGCGCACAACCACATCTTCTTCGAATTCCATCTCAGTGATCATGAAGTGTTTCTCTCGATTGACTGGAGAAACTGCCGTCCACTTACTGTGCAGTAACTTCCTGGGGTTGATTCGATTCATACTACTCTCCTACTTTCTGATTTTGTCTATAAGCTTCAAAGAGTTATTTAGATCACTTTCAAACAAAAAAAGCATGGCGCAACTATCACCATGCTTTCAAACTCGCCTGCGTTTAAGTGAAAATTACCAGTCGTAAGTCAAGCTCGCGATAACATTGCGACGGTCGCCGTAGTAACAGTAATAATTACAGGTTGCGACGTACTCTTTATCAAACAAGTTCTTTGCAGCGACTTGCAGTTTGTAATCAGCAAATCGGTAGCTCACGGTTGCGTCATAGAGGGTATAAGACGGTACTTTATTTTGTTCAAAGTTATCGCCATAGGTTTCGCCAATGTATCGAACGCCGCCACCGATGCTCAATCCATCTAGCGCACCATCAAAGAACTGATACTTCGCCCAAGCAGAACCAATCATATCGGCCACTTGTGCTGGCGTTTTACCGACTTGATTCTGATCTTGGTCTTTAGTGATTTCAGAGTCTACAAACGCTAGGTTACCGATCAGCGTCAGTGATTCAGTCACGTTAGCTACAGCGCCCAACTCAACGCCTCTGTTACGAATTTCACCAATTTGATTGACTTGGTTGCTGCCAGTAATTAC
>NZ_JAHGAH010000793.1:0-983 GCF_030248475.1 Vibrio sp. D173a | reverse complement strand
AACCTATGGTAAGTATCGTTACCAACATCGAAGCTGACCACATGGATACCTACGGTGGTGATTTCGAAACATTAAAGCAGACTTTTATCGACTTCCTACACAACCTACCGTTTTACGGTCAGGCTGTCATGTGTGTTGATGATCCAGTAGTCCGCGAGCTGATCCCTCAGGTTAGTCGTCAGGTGATCACTTACGGCTTCTCGGAAGACGCTGATGTGCGTATCGAGAACTACCGTCAAGAAGGCCAACAAGGCAAATTCACGGTGGTTCGTGAAGGCAAGGCGAATCTTGATATCACACTGAATATTCCAGGTCGTCACAATGCATTGAATGCATCGGCAGCGATTGCTGTGGCAACAGAAGACGACATTAGCGATGAAGCGATTCTAAAAGCAATGGCGGGTACTCAAGGCACAGGCCGTCGTTTTGATCACTTAGGTGAGTATGAAACGGGCAAAGGTGTTGCGATGCTTGTGGACGATTACGGTCATCATCCAACGGAAGTCGACGTGACTATCCAAGCCGCACGCAGCGGTTGGGAAGACAAGCGTTTAGTCATGATTTTCCAGCCGCACCGCTATAGTCGTACGCGTGATCTGTTTGATGATTTCGCAAACGTGCTGGAGCAGGTAGACGTGTTAATCTTGCTGGATGTCTACTCTGCAGGTGAGAAACCAATTGCTGGTGCTGACGGTCGTGCGCTGAGCCGAACCATTCGTGGTCGTGGTAAAATCGATCCAATCTTTGTTCCGGATATTGCAGCGTTCCCATCGACGTTGGCTAACGTAATCCCAGGGGATGTTGGCCGCGTGGCGAAACAGCTAGAAGCGCTGCAATTAGACATTAATAAAATGCAGAGTGCTTAATAGAATAAGTTCACGCATACTGTGGTCGAGCGCTCACTTCTTGCGCTTGACCCAAAAGTGGATTACGAGAAGAGCCGCCTGAAAGTGTCTGTATCGATCTTTGGTCGTGCAACACCA
>NZ_JAHGAH010000792.1:0-1251 GCF_030248475.1 Vibrio sp. D173a | reverse complement strand
TCTTCACGGCTGGTGAACGAGCAAGATAAGCAAAGTATAGTCTTTGTAGCTTACGAGCTGGTTCACTGGTTAGGACAATGAAATCGATATTTAATTCAGGAAGTTGTGGTAAATCGTGAGCGAAACCAAACTGACTGGCAGAAAACAGTTCACACTGATGATGAGCGTGATGGGATGGGTCGATGTCTACGATGTGGTGCGCCACTGACCAAGACAGCATGATCATCAGCCCTAGCATGCAGAGGACTGAACGTCTGGTTATATGTGAATGGGCTCGCCAAATCATGATGATGATGGACCACAAAAGAAAAAAGGACACTGTTATAATATAACAACGTCCTTTCAAGAAATCTCGTAAAAGAGAGTAATAATTATTAAAGATTCACTTTAATAAGTTGAATAACTTCAGCAACTTCGGTTTCGCTTAACGCCCCTTCTTTTACAAATAGGACTTTACCTTGTTTGTCTTGAACGATAATGGCTGAGCTCTCTTCTTTTAGCGCCCATGCTGAAGCTGCCGTGCCTTCTTCATCCAGTACCATTGAAGACCAAGGAAACTCTTCCTTGCTGCTCTCAGCTGATGACTTTACAAAAGAACCGGTTCCCCAAATCGCATCGTCTTGGTTGATGATGGTCGTGGTTTGGTAAGCATCTTCTGGGAACTCAGAGGCAGTGATCGCGGCCATTAGAGGCGCGTTGAGCTCTTTAGAGCTGCTACGACCCGCAATAGCTTGAACGACACGTACTTTACCTAACATGTCTTTGGTCGCCCAAGGTTGGTAGCCTGTTGAGCCGTCGTTTAGGGTGATTTCACCATGAGCTGTAACACTCACTGCAGGTAGAGTTTCGCCAATAGATAGATTGTGAGCGTTGGCAAGTAGTGGAGAGGCTGCGGCTAATAAAGCCAGTAGAGTTTTGTTTTTCATTATATTTTTGTTCCGCTTGTTGGTTTGCCCTCGAAGTATAATATGAAATAAACAAAATGCCTCGCTTACTTTTTTATCGTATGGCTGTCAAAAGGTGTTGCGGAGTTGTTACTAAAGGGTATAATGCAGCTATATCAAGGGAATCGACAGGTTTTCTTGCTGTAAGCCAACGGATTTGGCTATTTGAAGGTATAAATAATGTGCTATTGAGATGTAACATTTGCCCTTCCTAAAATATTGCCCACACATTTAACACAGTGGGCAACCTATGAATACTGGCCAACATGGTATTTACCTAAAACGTCAAAAGCGCACGCTACTGCAA
>NZ_JAHGAH010000791.1:0-611 GCF_030248475.1 Vibrio sp. D173a | reverse complement strand
CAGTTTTCTTGCTTTACACAAAAAGACATTGAAGCGGGAAGATATGTAAAAGCGAAACTGTTCCTTGAACACCCAGCCGCGGCGGTTTATTGCTACGCTCAAGTAAGCAGTTCGCAGCCTAGAGACGGCGGATTTGAAGTTCAATTTAAATATGCGCACCTGCGTGACACAGACCAAGATCTATTGATTAAAGCGGCCTTGCACCAGCAACAGAAGCTACTTCGTCAACGCTCACTCGATCGAGATAATAAGTAAATCCCATGACCGACACATCGATTTTTACCTTACCGACGCCAAGTGGCGCGGGGGACAAAAAACATTTAGGTAATCTAATAGGCTCTTCTCTGGCAGCTTCTATCGCCGGTTTAGCTGAGCAACACAGCAGTCATACCTTACTTGCGGTTCCAGACCCTCAAATCGCACTGAAATTGCAGTCAGAAATCGAACAGTTTACCCAGCATTCCGTCAATTTGTTCCCAGATTGGGAAACACTGCCGTACGACAGTTTCTCCCCACACCAAGAGATCATTTCAGACCGAATCGCTCACCTGTACGCGCTGCCGACACTCAAGAGCGGGATTACGATTGTCCCGATTAGCACACTATTGCAA
>NZ_JAHGAH010000790.1:0-592 GCF_030248475.1 Vibrio sp. D173a | reverse complement strand
GCCTTTTTATTAGGCATTGTTTTCTTGCTACTATTAAACACAGGTTGTTGATTTATGGATAAATCGGACTGGAAATAAGGATGGTATTCGAATGAGAAAAACACGGACTGCACGCTTACCTTTGGCAACACGGTTTTCGTCACTGCTACTCGCCAGTTCAGTGTTGTTCGGGTGCAGTAACTTTCGACACTTATCTCAAGAAATAGAAGCGATTGATTCGATTACCAACCAATACCAACTCATTTTGAGTCAACCTGCGACAGAGTCAGCGGTGGTGATTGAGCAAATCAAAGACATTAATAAAAGCGAGGTGGACGGCTACGACGGCATTATCGATGGCGACCGTATCGACTTACAGCTATCGAATAACATCCATTATCTGCTGGTTTTTGAAGATAAGAATCAAGACTTAACCCTACAAGCCGACGAGCCGTTCAGTGTCGTTAACCTTCGTAATCACCAAGATAAATCAGCCATCGACGTCTCACTAGAGGTCAATAAGAATGAAGTTCCGCGCGCCTTTGTTGATCGCTCACTCTCTTCGCTGCTAAAAATCGAACTGGATTTGGTTGATATCGGCACCGTGGTGAAT
>NZ_JAHGAH010000079.1:0-74454 GCF_030248475.1 Vibrio sp. D173a | reverse complement strand
GGGGCCACTTCTGCTGCTTAGATAAAGACATCGGTGAAAGATTTAGATATAAAAACATGGATTATCTCGTGGTTGGTAATAGAACGATCCGCCTACGCGAAAATCAAGATGCCTTGGTCAACGATAGCGTGCGTTTTTGTACCTCTCATGTCACCTCTATGAAAGACTTGTTCCTAGAAAACTGGCTCCCCAAATATCCACACTTTAAT
Organism: Vibrio sp. D173a; assembly: GCF_030248475.1. NCBI lineage: Bacteria > Pseudomonadati > Pseudomonadota > Gammaproteobacteria > Vibrionales > Vibrionaceae > Vibrio > Vibrio sp. D173a. The sequence goes on along the minus strand of NZ_JAHGAH010000079.1, from coordinate 74,245 downwards.
GTCGATATCAGCGATTGGGATACCCACCAGGTGTTGAATATGCAAAACCTATTTAGAGGTGCCAAAGTCTTTAACCAACCTATCGGTAACTGGGATACGTCTAAGGTAACCGATATGTCGGATATGTTTTCTAAAGCTGAAGCCTTTAACCAACCCATCGGTAACTGGGATACGTCTAAGGTAACCGATATGGACGGCATGTTTTCTAATGCTGAAGCCTTTAACCAACCTATCGGCGACTGGAACACGTCTAATGTCACCAGCATGAGATGGATGTTTAAGTATGCCCGCGCCTTTAACCAACCTATTGGCGACTGGGATACATCTAAGGTAACCAATATGGAATCCATGTTTAAGATGGCTGAAGCCTTTGACCAACCTATCGGTAATTGGAATACGTCTAATGTCACCAGCACAACCTGGATGTTTTCGTATACCCGCGCCTTTAACCAACCTATTGGCAACTGGGATACGTCTAATGTAACAACTATGAAGGATATGTTTAGAGATACAAAATCCTTTGACCAACCTATCGGCAACTGGGATACGGCTAAGGTCACCGATATGAGCTTTATGTTTAATGGTGCCCGCGCCTTTAACCAACCTATCGGCAACTGGGATACGGCTAAGGTCACCAATATGAGATGGATGTTTAAAAGTGCCCGCGCCTTTAACCAAGATCTATCCGGTTGGGATGTCAGCCAGGTTACATCTTCAACTAATTTCGCCCATTACAGCCAATTAGAGCAAGGGAATTACCCACAGTTTAACCAATAATTAAGGGTTCTATGTAGACACCAGTCACTGCAGTGTATTGCAGTGGCTGGTTTTTATTTTAGTACTCGACAAAAAATGAAAGACCTCAACAAAAGTTGGGGCAAATATACGTTAGTAAGCTTGAACATCCACATTTTGTTTTATTCAAAAAACTATTGCACTTGATAACTCCCCGCAGAGCTGCCGCCTGTTACTGGTACTTGGGCATTCTGAGTAATTTCGTCCACCACTGCATTAGCAATCGCCTCTGCCATCTTTCCTGCCATAGCGAACTCGCCATCAAGAACAAAGCCCTGGGCTTTCAATTCGGTTTCTAATTTTTGTTTCAATGATGCTTTGCCTATGGCCATCAGTCTTTTCCTGCAAATACTGTGGTTGATACGTCAACATGGGGTTTTCCCATAAATGGGCAGATACTCGCGCCGGTGCACACGCCTTTACCACCATTGAATTTGATGGTGTCGGCGTCTTCGGTGATGTTATTAGCTTTGATGGCCCTATTGCCTTTGACGGTTTCAGTGTGGTTACCACCAATGTCTGCGATTCTATCTTCGAGCACTTTGATTTGTTGAGTGAGGCATTCAAGCTTGTCGGCTTGGTCTGTCTTTCGCTCAAAGTTGCCTCTCTGGTCGACTAATTGATACACGCCTTTGCGCTGTTGGTATCGGCTTTCCCCCTCTTTAATGCCAGGCAGTTTAAAACCGAGTGGCAGCACGCACCGAATAAAGGGCTTATCAGGTTGGCCAAACATGAAGCCGAGTTCCACAATGCTGCCGATAGCCGGCGGCTCTAAACGGCCAGCATGGTCGCCCAAACCAGGAACCGGAAGTGGTACCGCCTGCAGTGGTGGTTTATCTTCATACTCCATACCCTTTTCATCGAGCAGCTGCACATCCACCGCGTAGTGAGGGTAAAAGCGATCGGATAAATCGCCTTCTTCAGGTAGCTCTGGCAGTGCGACAACCTTTCCCCAACGGGGTAAATGCCATCGCCCCGTGAATTCAGGAAACAAACGAAAGATGATGCGCTTAATGGTGTTTACGTCCATGTGAGCTTAACCTCCGTACCTTCAAACTCTATACCGACTAATCGAAGTCCATTCACGACGACACCTGGCTTTAGTTTTGGAATAGCCGGCATCTTTACCGATTTGTTGGCCGTGTGATTGGTCATCAGCGCATTGGGCAACATGATGGGCTTGTCGGCCCAGAATGAATCAGCCCAGCTGCCGATGTATATTTGGCCATTGCCCTGCTGCTGCCAAAACAAGTCATCAATGCTAAATGCTTGAGCCAGCTCGTCGATGACGCGATAGCCATTTCCATCACTGTAGAAACAAGGGATAGCCGTTTGGCTGTAAGCTTTCTCTGGTACCACAAATTGCAGCCCCGTTTTATTGGTGACTTCGCTCAGTAGCTGCATCAGTGTTGGGTGACGCAAAATGATATTGAGCGGCTGATAGAGAATAGCCGCGAGCTCACGACAGAACACGGTTGACCACCCTTTTTCTGAAGGTTGCACGCGCTCGATGTAACCAAGAAAGACGCGCGTAATGTCATCCCCCCACCCTAAATCAATCGCGATGAACGTGTTAGGCTCTGGGTTACCTTCAACCGACAGCTCACAGCGACCAGGCGTATTGTGGCTGAAAACGATGCGGTGGCTTTTCACTTTGGTTTTCTGCTTGCCCACGTAAGCGCGGCAAAGAAATTTGTTGTTGATAGCCATGATTAACCCTCTTTTACGCCAGTGCGTTATCTACACTTTTCAGCACCTTCATCACGCCGGTTAACTCCACTTGTGTATCGGGTGGCACGTCTTCGGTTTGTCCGGTTTCTACGGGCGTCTTTATCCCCTGCACTTTTTGCTGCGCTGCAGGTTTCTCCGGTTGGCGCTGCTCTACTCGCTCTGGTACAGATAGGTGCTCGACAAGCTCAAACGACACGCTCCACTGGCGGTGAGATTCTTGTTCATCGGCGCGTACGACACCTTGGAATTTCACCTGGCGAATTTTCAACGCTTCAGCGGTTTGGTTACTAATACGGTAGATTTGGCGCGCATCGTTGTCTTGGGCTTCCGCCATGCTGAACAAGTGAGTTAATAGCTGGCTTTTGGTAAAAGGGATGACCCCTTTCACCGTGAGTATTTTACCCTTGCTGCCCGTCTCCGCTTGGTCGGTGGCCGAGGTTTGGCCGGACATATCCTGTCCGGCCAATTGCTGACGAACGCTAATGCGTAGGCTGCTTAATGGGAGTTGGGCGCCGTTAAGAATGAGCATACTATCGCCCTGGCATCGTTGGCCATACGACCTCTTCAGCTGAGCTGTAAGTCTGGGGCAGGTCTCGCAGTGCTTGCCTGTATGTAAGGTAGCTTTCTTTGGTTTCAGCACTGAGCGGCGCATCTGGCATCATCACCCAATCGGTTTGAGCAATGAGCGCATCGCGACGCTCTCGAACCTCTAGCCACTCTTCTTCCACTAACCCATCTGTAGTCACAATCAGTATGGTCATGTTGTCCCCTTATTAAGCGTGTTTTTTTGCAATGACTTTCGTGAAATGGTCTTTCAGGTTATACAACCTTGAATGCTTTCGACCTTCTGGCCAAATGCCAGGCACGACGGTCGGCAATGCGATCATGACCACATCACCCACTTCTGTTTTGTCATCGAAAGTAAAATCGACATGTCGATATTTTGAGGCGCCTGGCGTACCTTTCACTACCGTTCGTAGCTGTACCCACTCCCCATTCGTATCTCCCCCAATCCAGCCCACAGAAGTTTTACCGATCACTTTGACGTAGCGAAGGAAAGAGGTCGCAGGATCGTATCTGAGATGCTGGTCAGCAATATGGGCGTCATAACTGGTTCGCTCGATGAACGATGTATCAAGTACTCTGATTTTTAATATGTTGAAGGAGCGAGACCAATGTTTGGTGTCTGCGCCTATCCCCATGAAGTCGAGTAAGGCCCTCACTTCTTCATGTCGCTCCACCGCTACTGACCCCGAGACCGCAGGAATCATTTCCAAATGACAACACTCTAAAAAATCCGGCTTAACGCCCCAGCCAATTGGGATTTGATTAATGACACCTTGTTTATTGGGCTGCTTTGCGACATAAAAGTCTCTCATGTCAGCATTGTAATTAATCGCCATGAAGCCCAAGTTATCTGCCGTCGCTTCAATCGCACTTTGTGCCTTTTTTTGTGCATCCGATACGGACTTATCGATGCCCGCCATTTTCTGATTCACTTCTGTCGCCAAAGCCTGACTGGCTTGCGTTTGTTGCAGTGACGCGTTGATAGCCTGAGTTAATAAAGTATCGGTATGGCTCATGTTATTTCTCCATTTCTCTGATTTTTTCATTTAACGTCATCAGCATTTGCGCTTGTTGAATCGAATTCTGTTGTGAAGTGAATAATGCTGTGGTCAAAGACACATCCATATCAAAGCGCCTATGCTCTGCTCGTTGATGTGCCCGATTGATTGCCAGCCTCTGCTCGTCATACTGATGCTCACGCGCGTTCGCTTCCGCGCCCATGACTTCTAAGCGCTGCTCTAAAGCTCGATTAGCGTCTGACAACCTCAAGTTTTCGTGGCTTTGTTCAACCACCTCCTTTTGGGACTCAATGAGCCCGACGGTCAGCTGAGCAAGCAAGGTGTCCATGTCATCCAGCTTGGCTTCGTAGTTAAACTGCCACGTCTCTGGGGTCACCGTGATTTGGGTGATGGCCTGAGCGCCAGAGAACTTCAATAAGAAATTTCGGGTTAAGTTGTTGCCTTCTTCACTGGTGCGTTCGTTGCTCTTGCGCTTAGATTGCAACACCATGTGATTGGCCGACACCAATACACCTTCTTCGCTCACTAGGCCTAGCCAGTTAAATTCAAAGTTGCCCACTGTGTTGTCTAAAATCAGCGAATACACCACCTCATTTTGATTTACGCAGGCACTGCGCGTCGGCGCGCTTCGATAGACAATCTGTCGACTTGACGGCAGAGATTGGTCGCGTTGTGGTGGTATCTTCAGGTCGAGATTAGGCACATGGGCCAACACAAATTCGCGGATCACCAAAGGTTGTTTGGCGTGTTGTTTTCGAGCAATCAGCTGCTCGCCTGCCAAGGTAATGACGGCCATAAGTTATCCTATTGATGCGCGGTAGGTTTCATGGGTTTGACTGAACTCAGCCACAGAAATATGAGGACTCACAGCTGTGGTCACGTCAAAACTGTATCGACGGCAGGTTCTGCCATACTGACGAACCAAGGCGTCCATCAAACCCGGCACTTCATTTAGGTCGCGGTCTCGCACTTTCACGCTGACCACGTCCCATGGGTAATAATCGAGTCGCTCATCGATGTTGATGTGGGGATAACCCAGCTGTTCAAACATGGTTTCCCAGCCCACTTCAGAGCCGCCTCCTGTAGCAAACGCGTACGCAAAGTTCACTCGAATGCGGTAGATGTGCTCGGGCTCTTGGGACAAACGTTCGATGTCTCGTTGCCACGCCATCAAGTCCACCAATTCAATCGGGGCGACCATCGGATCTAACTGCTTCAGCGGCCACTCCAAGATGTCTTGAACGTGGGACCAATAACCGAGCAGCGCTTGTCCGAGCTTGTAGAGCTCGCCCTTGCCCATCCAATGCTTGAGCGTGAAATTAGGCTGCTTCAATGGTGATCTCCAAATGCCCAAGCCTTGGCACTTCCATGCCATTGCTCAGGTCCGCATTGTCAAACTCAATCGACGCCAAGACGGGAAACTCACCGTGCAGCTCTTGCGCTAACCTCGAAAAACTAAAGCGCGAGGAAGGCTTGGTTTTGGTCGCCTGATAATCGGTGTTTTGCCTAAAGGCTGAGCCAATAAACAGCGCCATGTCCGCTTCCAGTTGCGCGTTTTCTTCAGCAGACAACAGGCGCGCCACCCAGACTCGACACGTCACCGTGATGGTATTGCCTGGCATGGCGTACACCTTGAGATCATCGCCATGGCCATGATTGCCTTCTTGATTGATGTGCGCGTTTAAATCCGCCAACATTTGCGGTGATGGCTCACCCGAGTCCAACAAGATATAAGCGTTGGCCGAGCCAGGTCCTCGCGGCGCGTTGTGCTCGAAGTAAATGTTTTCGCTGTTGATGCCGGCGCGCAGCATCAGCAATGAGCGATACGCCGCATCGATGTGCCATTTCGCTACGCCACTGAACCGATTGCGAATGCGCACCCTCAGTTGGTCGTCGGTTTCTTCATCCGCGCCTGCGTTAATCAACCAATCGGCCGAATTGACCACGCGGCTAATACCTGGAACCGCCGACGTTAAGACATGTAAGTAGCCTTCGCCTAAGTTAAAGGCGGCGCCTTGATGCTCAGCCTCCACTCTGCCAATGATTGAGGCGGCGTTTTCCGGTAACGTCGTATCTTGGCTCAGTAGCACTCGGTAAACCGCGCCGTTAATCGGGTCGGTTTGTATCACTGTGCCCTTAGGGATCACAATCGCCGGCCCTTGCTGCGCGGCTCGGTGAATCACGACCTGCCCAACGGCTTTGGTGGCGGGTTTGCGCTTCACGTTGAACTGCCACGCCCACAGGTCGAGCCATTTGTCTTTGGCCGTGGCCACGAACATGTTGGGCAACACGTATCCCACCAGAAAGCGGTTTATTAACCACACCGTCGGCCCAATCACCATGGTTTCAATCAAGCGCCAAAATGGCGAATACTGAGAGTCGTTAGCGATGTTGCTGCCCTGCTTTCGAGCCTCTTCTTTGAGCGTCGCTTTCCACTCTGACGCCTCAAGCGGTAACCCCGCTTTTTTGGCCAGCTCGGTAAAATTGGGTTTGGGAATATCAGTCAACCTGCACCTCTGTTGTTACGCGGCCAAATTGCACCGTCTCTGCAAAAATATACAATTGCCCATCGCTCACTTCCTCGATGCGCACCGTCCCAGGCACCAAGCGAGCGTCTTCTTCCACTAACAGCTCTAGCTGTGTACGCGCATCGGCTTTTTTCGCGGGGCTGCGCTCAGCAATCAAGTGGATGGCTACGTTGCTTTCAATGATCGCGTGTTTGATATCTTGAGCGATGACCGCTCGGTCTTGAATTAATACAGGATTGCGACCTGCATCCAGAACCACATCGCCGCGTTCAATGAGCATATCTTGATACACGTACTCCGCCATTAGCCTGCCGCCATCTCTAATTCACTCGCCATGTCTTGTGGGCTGCTCATGTAAGTGGGGTAAATCGCCACACCGCCATAATTGGTCGAACTCGTTTGATAGTTAGCAATGCTCTTGGCTGCGCCACCTGGCTGGACCTGAGCTTGAGGTGTCGCGCGCGCAACGGAATTTGACTTCACAGGCGCGCTATCGTCCTCATCACCAAAACTAGGTAACCAATCAACCAGCTCTTTTAGGCTCTCCCAAATACCCGCTAACTTTTCGTTGAACCAACTAAAGACGCTGCCAAAGATATTGCGCATCGCGTCGGCCATCTGACCTATGAAGGCAAAGCCACTGGTATCGATAAAGCCACTCATCACCCACTGCCACCCAGCCGATAGGAATTGAAACATCGTTTGAAATGGTAGGGTCACAAACTCTAATGCCTCTAGGATCACGCTAACCCACCCTACCTCTGCCATCTCTGCCTTGAGTGCCTGCCAGCCATACAGTAGGCTCTCAAATCCGCCCTTCACCCACGACACCATTTGCCCAATAAAGGCAAAACCGCTGGTATCGGTAAAGCCACTCATAACCCATTGCCACCCAGCCGATAAGAATTGAAACATCGTTTGAAATGGTAGGGTCACAAGCTCTAATGCCTCTAGGATCACGCTAACCCACCCTACCTCTGCCATCTCTGCCTTGAGTGCCTGCCAGCCATACAGTAGGCTCTCAAATCCGCCCTTCACCCACGACACCATTTGCCCAATAAAGGCAAAACCGCTGGTATCGGTAAAGCCACTCATAACCCATTGCCAACCTGCCGATAAGAAGTTGAATAGAGTCTTAAATGGCAATATCACCAGCTCTACCGCACTAGAAATTGCGGTTAACCACCGTGTATCAGCCATTTCCGCTGTAAACACGCGCCAACCCAATACTAGGCTCTCAAGCCCGCCTCTCAACCACGACACCATTTGTCCAATGAAGGCAAAACCACTGGTATCACTAAAGCCGCTCATTACCCATTGCCAACTAGCGGCAATGGCCTTAAACACAAAGATAAACCCATTCATGAGCAAACCTATCGAGCCAATAACACCCGCAATCACCCAGCCCACGCCTGTTGCCACGACGCCGACCACATCCAACACACCAGATAACACCGACCCAATCGCTGAAAAGCCAACTTTCACGGTTTCCCATAACACCTGAAAAACGCGAAGTAGAACGTCGTCCAGCATCTTGCCCAGTCCCATCACGATATTGAGCAAAGGCTTGAACGCATCAAACAACGTTGATACCGCCTGCATGGCCGCATCAGCGGTATACTCAATAGCCTGAAACACCGCGTTATCACCCAACGAGGCTTTCAGATCATCCCAGTAATAAATCAGAGCACCCACTGCGGTTACCGCAGCTATCACCGCGCTCACAATCAAGATGATAGGGTTGGCAGCAATGGCGATGTTCGCGGCGAGCATCGCAGCACGAAAAGCGCCTAACCCTTGAGTGAGCAAGGCATTAACACCGGCGAACACCTTCATAGTCAGCATGTAAGTCACCATGGCTTGCTTACCCACACCCATCATCAAGGTAAATGCACCGCCTGCCGCTGCTGCGCCTAAAATAGCCATGGCTGCAAAGCCAATGTATTTGGTCAGATTCGGGAACATCTCTGTCCATTCGATGATTTCCATCGCGCCATCGGCCAAGCTCGACACCACAGGTAAGAGCGAAGGCAACAACGCCGCACCAAAAGCAGTTCGAACGGCAAACACACCTTGTTCGAGCCGCTCCCATTGGTCGGTCATGCTGTGGGCCATCTTAATGGCCGTGTTTAGGTTGCTGGCATCATTTAGCTTTTTAACGCTCGATTGAAGATCACCCGTTTTTCCGATCAAGTCTGTGACAAGCAATACCGCCTCATCAGAGCCGAAAGCTTGTTTTATCTGGTCGATTTCGAGTGAATCTAAATCACCAAACTGGCTCTGCAATTTCGACATGATGTCGAACATTGGCAGCATCTTTCCGTTGCTGTCGGTAAACGCCATACCTAGCTTGTCTTGCGCTTTCACCACGCCGTTCATAAAGGCTTTATAACGAGTCCCCGCTTCACTGCCAGACATAGAGCCTTGCAACAGACCAAGAACGGCCATTTGCTCTTGAATGGCTACCCCGTGCGTTTTACCCAATGCGCCAACACTTTTGAACGCATCTGACATGCCTTGACCTGTCGTTTTGAACATCTCAACAGATTTGGCGGTCATGCCGGCGACTTGCTCAGCCCAGTTATCTTTACCTATCCGCTCCGCTTGGTCTTTAAACACCGAGTACATGGTGCCCATGTAGTTGGTAATGGTGGCGGTATCCGCTTTAGTCGCAGCGGCTAAAATAGCCGAGCTTCTTGTGACACCTGCCAGTTCATCACCTGTCATGCTGCCCATCGCAGATTTAATGTCGTAAGACGCCGCCACGAATTCAGTGGCCGACTTACCGTATTCAACCGAGAACTTCATCGCGGTTTGAGCAAGAGTTTTTAGTTGATCATCGGCAACGCCTAGTGATTTCACCTCACCTAACGCCCTGTCCATTTCAATCGCTGGCATTAAGGCTTGTTGCAGAGCAAAACCCGCACCAACCATGCCAGCGGCGCCCGATACCATAGTCTGAGTACCTTGTTTGTAGGTATTCGTGACGTCGGTGAGTTGACGCTGAATGTGACCCAGAGGTTTAGATATCTGGTCAATCAATCCAACTTGAAATCTGAGGGCTTCTGGTAACATTCACTTCTCTCTACTAACCTGGTGGTTAACCGCTAAAGGCCTTGGCCACACCGCTAGCGGTGACGGCTTGCATGTTTTCCCAATGGTTCTTCTCTAGCCAAATTGCATAAGCCAGGTTCTGGTCAGTGTCTGGCTCATTGGGTAGCCACTTTCGCCGCCACGCGTACATTTTTTGCCTGTCGCTGCTCTCAATGGCAGCGACAAGCCCATCTATTTTTTTACCGAGATGGAAAGCTTGGGTGCGTACTCTTTAAGAACCGCTCCATAGATCTGCGTTGCTGCACCTGGGTTCTGCTGAGTCAGTTCACGCAGCGCATCTTTTGAGCCTTTGCTAACACAGCTCATCAAGAAATTATGGGCCGCGCTACTCGCATCACCTTGCAAGATGGTGTTTTGCGCCTCGTCGTACTCGACTGGCGTTGGGTTGAACTCTAGGTCTGTTGACCCAACGGTTAAAACAATGGGTTTTGTCATGCTGCTTCTCGCTTTAACGTTTCGTAAATTCGGGTGAGTCCGGTTTCCAATTGACGCTCTAACCGTTCAAAACCGTCCTTCACTTCTTCTTTGGTGGCGTAACTCTCCGCCACATGAGTTTTATAGTCGGCAAGCTCTTTTGAGAGAGAGAACAGCTTGCCAATCAATGCTCCGGTTAACATCACCAACAAGGTAGCCAAGGCAACCAGAGCCGATAGCCAAGTTGGGTCCATCGCTACTCCTTTTGTGGGATTTCCTTCAAACGTTTACCCTGAAGAGAGGCAATTACATCGTCCACGGTCTCTTGGATCACGTCGTTGGTACTCAAGTCACGAAGCGCTTTAAGTCCCCAAATAATGGTGCGAGATGCGAATCGCTCAAGCACCACTTCCCAAGTGATTTGGAGAAACAGCCCTTTCAAGATTTCGAAGAACGTTTTGCCGATGATCCCCGTTAAAAAGCTCATGATTGTTCTCCCATCATCGATAAATAAGCGTTGAGGTAATCCGCTTCTGTGGCTTTACCTGCGGATGTGTTCCAGTACTGTTTGGCGTAACGCGCTAAGCCCTTGAGATCATCCGCCTCTGGCAAGGCTTCTGGGAATCGGATCAGATTCAAGCGTGCCGTGGCCACCGCGAATTGGGGGGAAATCACCATATAGTCCGCATCCTGTTTTTCGACGGGATCAGCGGTGAGCGGCGCAAACATCGAGAGCGCGTCCAACAAGTGAGGCCGTGTTTTTCCTAGCCATTCAATCAACCAAGCAAAGGTGGCGGGCTCCATTTGAGTGAACCCAAGCGCAGGACCTCGCACCTGCTTGGCGTACGTCAAGGCACCGGATTCATGGGCGACAATCATCACTATCAGATTGATGGCGGCTTGGGTATTCAGCTTGCCATGCCCGCCTGTGACCATGTCTAATTGGTCGAGTACCGGCTTAATCACATGCTCGATAAAGAGCGTTCCTAATTTCATCGTTTCATCTTCTCCAAATCGCTTTGACAGTGAGTGCAGTACTGACACCCGGTCATGTGTTGGCGGCGAGCTTCGGGGATGGGGTCGCCGCACTCACCACATTCCTGCGCACTCTCTCGTGAGGCTTTTGGCTTAGCCCTCGCCAATTGGTTGGCCAATGCCACTTCTGTGAGTTGGGCTTCAATATCACAAGCATGGTCGATAACATCTGGCATCCTGCCTCCTAATTACTGGATCAGATCTTCGGTTTCATCGGGGCGTAGATATGGCACGCCGTTGATTTTCACAAAGTCTGGGCTGGTCACTTCGAACGGCAGCTTATGCACGAGCGCACTGCCTCCGTTGGTGTCGGCGTCGAGTAAATCCGAGATCTTGATACGACAGCCAAAGGCTTCGATTTTCAGTTCGTCTTTATCAATCTTGCCGTAGAACAGGGCATCAAAGTCCGGCATACCACGCCAGGAGCCGGCGCCTCTCGCGGCCTTGCTCAACTGATTAAATTGCTGCGTGGTGAGCTCCATCTCGCCGCTGGCTTCGACGTCACCATCGACATAACCATCCGGCACGCCCGAGGTTTTATTAACGGCGGAATTGTCCGTAATAGAGAGGCTGACTTTTTGCGCTTTGAGTTTGTAGTCGCCCATTGAAAAATGCATGTTCTTGCCAGAAATACGCATGCTCATGGATTAGGCCTCCGTGTCGGCTGGGTTAGAGAGATCGAGACCAATATTGACCACGATGTGTTTTGGGCAATTGTGTGGGCGCACCATCAAACCAATGTTGACTTTGGTTTTTGTCATCCACTGAATCGACACGTCTTCTTCGCGCGGTGCCATAATTTCCCCGGGGAACGGGATCCCCCCCAATCTCGGTGGTCTTCGACATGTCACGCATGTCTTTGCTGAAGTAAGTTCGATTAAGCTCGATACTCGGTGGCGTCGAATTAAGGATGCGATCGGCAATGCGGCGAATCGCTTTAATACGTACTCGGCGGTTCAACTTGTGAACGGGGCGAACGTATTCTAAGAATTGATAGTCTCCGCCTTTGGTTTCCAGTGTGGTGGCATCGGTCCAGTACACCCCTTCCATATCGGCGTACCATTGCGGCAAGGAATAACGTGCATTGGCCAGCGCTGAAATGGTGCTCATTTCCAGTGGTTTTCCGGCGCTGTCGATAGGCATCTCGCCCAGGCCTAAAACGCTGCCCGTGGCCACTCGCATTGGGCTATCGGCGACGGTGACCGCGCGGTCACATAAGCGTCCTCCTAATACGCCGATGTTATTGCCATTGAGCATAGGTACCGGTGTCACGAGGTTGGCAGATACACCATTGATTAATGCCAATAGGCTAGTTTCGTATTTGGCCCAAGTTTGCTTGCTCTTATCGATGCCAGGACACGCCGCTAAAAAGAACACCCAACGGCCCAGCTTGGTGGTCAGTTCGGAGGCTTTGCTTTGCATCGCTTGGAAGTCCGCTTTGCTGCTTACCACATCGACAATGCACACGCCTTCGAACGAGTCGGTACGATTGGCAATATCGACGGCTTCCTGCCACGTTTTACCTTCAGCGAGACCAAACACGGCGCCTGTCCAGTTCTGTTTTCCATTAAGCTGAGCGGCTTTCAAGTTAGCGCCCAGCACGTCATCCGCGACGACATCGTCAAGGTTAGTCATGTTGTTGACGCGTGTGACTTTGCCTTGCAGCTCTGCTTTATCGGTGCGCCCGATATACAGCAGGTGGCGTTCAATCTCTGGGATCCCACCTTGCCCTAAATTGAGGTTGTTGACCTCGACCTTTCCGGTTGCCATTAGTTATGTCCTCGCTTATTTTTGCTTTCTGGCCTGCTCAAAAATGGTGATGAGTTGGCGGGTGACGTCACGCTCTTGACTGCCTAATATCTGACGTTCTGCCAATGGAATATCCCAAGCGGTGACACTCGGCTGATTGCTCAGCTCTCGGATAATTTGCCCAGCTTGGCCATGGCTAACGGTGGCCATCAATAACTTGAGTGAGGGTTTCTTCCTTCCCTTGCCACTCTTTCTTGCGACCGTGTAGCCCAGCTCCCTCATTTTTCGCGCTTGCCCTTTGGTGCAAGGCGCGGAGTAGTCGGGTGTTCCCCACCGCTTTTGCATTTGGCGCTTGGTCATTTTTTGCTTTTGACCAAGGTGATGCCTAGCGGCAATTCTTGCGGTGAGCTTGTTGTTCCAAGTAAGGTCGAGCGTGTCGGCGTGCCGTACATAAGGGGTTAGCCCTTTCGCCATTCGTCGCATCACTTTGACGCGCTTCTTCCCTTTTTTGGGCTGTAATGCTTTGCCGTGAATACCTTTTTGTTGCTGAATGCGTTTACGTGTATTGGTCTTTTCCCATCGGCCAAGGGTTTTCAAGATCCAAATACGCTTTTTTGGGGGAAGCGCTAACATGGCCAACTTTTCTTGCAGGTTGAGCACATCCCTTTTGTTGGAACTAATCGTTGGTTTCATTCACCAACTCCGCTTCTTCTGCGGTGTAAATCTCCACGGCTTGAACTCGATATCTCATGCCACGCCAAGTGATCATGCCGGCTTCATCTGGGACCAACTCAATGGGCTCCATCAACTCAAGCTCGATACTCACATCGGCCGCTTCACTGCTGATCACATCGACCGAAAGCGTGGGGTCTTCGAGCTCTTGCTCGTTGCGCTCTTCTTCATGATCACTGAGCCAACAAGCAATAAGAGCTAGTAAGCAGCGTGGGTCCAGTAATTGGTGAGGAAACTCCTCAACCGAAATCACCGCGTTATATTTCCAGTAACAGGCGATATACCCGCCGTTCCCACGGTCTTCACCGCTTGGCACTATCGAGCCGTTTTCTTGCCAAGCATCCATTTTGTTCTCAAGCACATTGCTATTGAGATGGCTGACTATGTAAGTCGTTAAGTGCTCAAGTTTGGTTTGGTTGTAAACCGCACTACTCATATCACGCCAATCCCATTCGCACTGCGGCCAAGCAGTTGAGAGACATCTTTGTTACTTTGCGCCAGAAAACGTGCCGCCTGTTGCGGTTCATCTAACGCCGCATTGTCCCCTTCTTTGCGCCTATCTTGCGTGGCGAACTCGGGTAACAATTCCGAGTGTGCTCGGCCATACACAGCTCGTTTATACAAGGCCGTTTTGGCGACGCTTAGTGATGGCGGCATTCCCTCGACCAACAGGCTCACTAACTTCTCTTGAATATTGTTGGCCGCTATCGTGATGGCCACAGCTATAGAGTCGTTATCAAACGTATGCGGAATGCGGCGCAGTTGACGAAACTCATCGTTCGTTAAATCGGGCCAGCCTTCACCGGATATCACTTGGTTACTCGCCTTATCCACTTTTCCGCCAAAGCCCATCATGTCTCCTTATTGGAATAAGTGCGCCTCTGGCCACTGAGTCGACGGAATAAGCTGGGTGATGAATCACTTGCTCTTCCTCGTCAGTCGAGGCGCGGTGGCATAGGAGCCTATTTAGTTAGAGGTTGTCGCCACTCTCTAACGCTCGGATACGTTGGTCGATGTTATCGATCATGGTGCTTACCCCAATCGCGCTGTATTGCTCATGCGCATTTTGAAGATGAGTTCGCGCTGTCTGTAGCGTGTCGATATCCCCCACCGACGCGGCGTGGGGTTTACCTTGCTCATTTCGAAGCAAGTGTAAGCCTGCGAACTTCAACCATTTCGCTGTCGGTTTCTCATTTATACGCCACACGTGAGTGACCTTCTCGAAGACCTGAGAGAAATAAGGTTCGACGGACTGGCTACTTGTCTGCCATTCGCTCTGACCAGGCCAAGACTTCATCGGCGCAGAAGGTCGCAAAATCACGCTTGAATCGCTCGGGCGTATCGAGCCCACGTTCAATGGCGATGTCACACCACTTGATGGCGGTATCGAGATCTTCGATATCAAAGAGCCAAATCACCATTTGCGTGAACAGCGGGTTATCGAACTGCTCATCACCGGCGAGGTAAGCTTCAATCGCGTCACGATATTTAGGGACCAACACTTCGCGTTTGTGAATCACCTTTTCGTCTTTGCGATTGAAGGTTTTTAGTACCTTCAAATCGCTGTCGAGTTCGGCGAGCAACAGATGCAAACTGTTTGGGTTAGCAACACACTGTATTTCAGCTGTCGATTTCTTTTGTTGTTTTGCCAAGGCTTCCTGGCGCAACTTTGCTAATGGGCTGGCCATACACTACCCCTTCGCAGGTTCAACAACAGTCACGTCTTCAATCGCGGCAAACTTGTGGTAGTTACCGACGGCATACCCTTCCATACGCAGGTATGACGTTTCAAAGCGTTTACGGTCTTCTTCATTACGAGACTTACGCCACTGCGTCCCTTTTTGAGTCAGGACTTGCAGGTTGGTTAAGTTCGTTACCCAAATCATATTGGGCGGGAAAAATGGTGGGGTGTAGACGGTTTTGCCTGCCACTGTCTTCGCCAAACTTTGCGCGGCTTTATGCTCAGTCGGTACTTCCGCCGATTCCAACAAGCGATGCTGCTCTGCAGCGACTAAGTTGCGACCAATCAGCACAACCAAATCCGGATCGTCTTGATGCACTTCGTGAATCGTGGTGTTAATTAAATCGTTCACGAGCGAGTCGAGGTTTTTATACGCGCCGTCTGTGTTGCTCGTAGAGTCAAGCTTCGCACCAGGCAGGACTTGTGCCAGAGCCTTTTCTTTTGCAAGCTGCAGCCAACCTTTATTAACGTCTTCACCCATTGGGTTCGCTTTCGGGTCGGTGTTTTCACCCGCAATCGAGGTTCCGTGGAAACCAATACGCAGCTTATCGAGCGCAAAATTACGTGTGATGGCGTTATTCATCAGCTTCATCCACTGACCTTTACCACCTGAATTCGCCCAGATGGTCATGGTGATCCAATTAATGTGAGCGCCTGAGTCGGTCTCGGTTAACTCATAGGTGTTACCACTTTGGTCAAGAGCGCCCATGAAACGACCGTCTTTGACACGCCCTGTCAGTAGACCTGCGTCACCCACATCAATCACTTGACCTTTAATCTGGTCAACCGAGATATTGGAGATACGATTTAAAAACGCGTCCGATTCGACAATCGCTTGGCGAAGCTTGGTTTCCATCACTGGGGTAATGTTGAACTGCTTTGATGCATCCGCTACACCGCCAGCCTTAGCAACGGCTTGACAATATTCATCTAAATATTGAGTCGATACGGCATTTAGCATTTACACCACCTCCACAATTGATTCGCCGCCATGGCCATCTTCACTAGGCTTTTGCCCTGGGACTTCTTGCTTAAGCTCGGCGAACTGGGTTTCTAGGCTCTTTACTTGCTCGGTGACGGGCGCGAGCTGCTTCTCCAATTCACTGGAAAACTGCTCTAAAGAGAACGTTTGAACTTCGCCTTCAAGGACGGATTCGGGTTCATTAGGCGTTTGCGCTTGCAGGTCAAACTCTTGCTTGAGTTCATCCTTCAGTTCACCTTTCATGATGCCGAACTGCTCTTTCAGGGCAGCTTTGAGTTGTTCTTCGGTCACTTCTTCTTCCTCTGGTTCAGATTCCGGTTGTGGCTCTGGCTGTTCGTCACCAGAATTGAAAAAGGCATTACACAGAGCAAAAAAGCGATCGGTTTTGGAATAGCACTCATCCAAGTTGATGGCTTCCAGTTGGCTACAACTGAGCTCTGTGGTGTGGCCTTCTTGTCGTGAAAACTGAAGTAATGACACACCAGACGATGCTGGGGAATCGGTCACGGCTAACCCCATTAGGTAGCACTTTCCTTGCCCTTTATAATCTGGATTGGGTTCAATGGAGGTAAACAGCTTCTGCCCAAACTTATTGGCTTCAAGTAAGTATTGATTAGGTTCAAGCTTGGCAAACAAGCGCATTTTGCCGTCCACTTCTTCGGCTTTGACTTCAAGCACTTTGCCCCAGTTACTGCCGTAACCAGCAAAGCGTTTATGCTCTGGCCAAATCAATGCGGTGTATTCACTCAGGGCATAATTCTCGGCAATCTGCGTGAGCCATTCGCGGGTGATCTTCCGACCATCAACCGTTGGCCCTTCGGTTGCTACAATTTTCCAATCGCTGATTTTTGCCATTTGAGTGTGTACCTATTGTTCATTGGTCAGTTCGTGTTTTGAGTTTTCACAATACGCCTTTGAATCGGCCGTTTCAGCCACTTCAATTCCGACCAATTCGGATATGAGCACTATCCGAAATTATCCGAACTTTGCTATGCAATTTAAGGAGTTAACTGGGCTTATTATTGGCTCATGGCATATACTCCTGAAACACGACATGCAGCCAGAGCCCTGTATTTAAAGGCTTGGACACCCAAAGAAATCGCTTCCGAGTTAGGTTTGAACAGCACAAGAATTATTTATCACTGGGCTGACAAACACGGATGGCGTGACATGCTGCGCGAACAAACGATTGATGAGTCGATCGCGCGCAGAATTGAAACCCTGCTTGAGTTGGAAAATCCCACCAAAGGCCAACTCGATATGCTTGATAGACTCATCAAGCACCATGTACAGCTAAAAAAATTCCACGCTCAAGCCCAATCTACCCAAGAGAAAAAAGCTCAAACAGAAAAGGAAGCAGCGACTAACACTCATCGAAATAACTCGCGTTCCAAAAAGTCTGACGACAAGTCAAACAAGAAAAAAAGTAAAAAGAAGAACCACATTGATGAGCTGACCAAAGAAAACTTTGCAACCTGGCATGAATCACTCTTTGAATATCAGCACACGATGCGTAACAACCTGCATCAGCGTACACGTAACATTCTGAAATCACGTCAGATTGGCGCGACCTACTATTTCAGCGGTGAGGCGCTAGAGGACGCGATTTTGACGGGTGACAACCAGATATTTTTGTCAGCGTCTCGCGCCCAGGCAGAAGTATTTAGAAGTTACATCATTGCGATTGCTCAAGCGTTCTTAGGCATCGAATTGACCGGCAACCCGATCATTCTCTCTAATGGCGCAGAGCTGCGCTTTCTTTCGACCAACTCTAAAACCGCGCAAAGTTATCATGGCCACGTTTATGTGGATGAGTACTTTTGGATCCCTAAATTCGATGAGCTCAACAAACTCGCGTCCGCCATGGCGACCCACAAGAACTGGCGCAAAACCTACTTCTCCACCCCCTCGGCTAAAACGCACCAGGCTTATACCTTTTGGACAGGTGACCAATGGCGCCAAGGTCGAGATACCCGCGCCAATATTGAATTTCCGACTTTTGACGACTATCGAGACGGTGGACGCCTCTGCCCTGACAAGCAGTGGCGTTACGTAGTTACAATTGAGGATGCCGCAGCAGGAGGCTGTGAGCTTTTTGATATTGATGAGCTGCGCGACGAATACAGCAAAGACGATTTCGATAATCTGTTTATGTGTATCTTCGTCGATGGCGCCAGCTCCGTCTTTAAGTTCTCAGCGCTTGAAAAAGCCATGGTGGATATTAGCCGGTGGCAAGACTTCAAGCCCAATGACAACGATCCCTTCGACCGGCGTGAAGTTTGGTTAGGTTACGACCCAAGCCGAACCCGAGACAACGCCTGTTTAGTTGTTGTGGCCCCGCCTATTGTCGCCATTGAAAAGTTCCGAGTCCTGGAAAAGCACTATTGGCGCGGGTTGAACTTTCAGTACCAGGCTCAGCAAGTCTCAAAAGTGTTTGAGCGTTACAACGTGAGCTATTTGGGCATCGATACCACAGGTATTGGCGCGGGTGTGTATGACTTACTCAGCAAAAAGCACCCGCGAGAAACCGTGGCCATTCAATACAGCAACGAGAGTAAAAACCGATTGGTGATGAAGATGATTGATGTAGTCGAAGCCAATCGCATTCAATTTGATGCTGAACACAAAGACATTGCCATGGCCTTCATGGCCATTAAGCGGGCGACCACCAACAGCGGTAACAGCATGACCTTCAAAGCCGAGCGCAGCGAGTTAACCGGACACGCCGACGCATTCTGGGCGATTTCTCATGCCTGCATTAACGAGCCGCTCGATCACTCAGAAAAACGCAAATCAACTTGGCAGATGTAACTCTATGACTGAACAGAAAACAGAAACACGCACGAAAGAAATCACCAATGACGAAAGCTTTATGTTCAGCTTTGGTGAGCCTGAGATCATGAATCGTGATTTTACCAACTACGATTACAGCGAGCTCTTTTACAACGACGATGGCGACTATTGGGAGCCACCGCTTGATAGAGCGGGCTTAAACAAACTCACGCGAGCCAACGCCTATCATGGATCTATCTTAATGGCTCGACGTAATATGATCGCGGGCCGTTACATTCAAGGCGGTATGCAGAAACAACAAATGCAGTCAGCTGTGCATGACTTCTTGGAGTTCGGTGATACTGCCCTGCTTAAACTGCGTAACTATTTAGGCAAAGTCGTAGGCCTTTGGCCAATCCCCACCATGTATTTGCGAAAACGTAAGAACGGTGACTTCGCTTTTCTAGAGCGGGACAACAAACAAAAACGCTACAAGAAAGAGGACATCATTTTCATCAAGCAATATGACCCTGTTCAGCAGGTTTATGGTGGGCCCGATTACTTAGGGTGTGTTCAATCTGCACTTCTAAGCCAGGACTCGACCACCTTTCGCCGCCGGTACTATAAGAACGGTTTGCACATGGGCTTTATCTTCTACGCCACCGACCCAAACCTAAGTAAAGAAGATGAAGATGACCTGAAAGAAAAGATGGCTTCGAGCCGCGGCGTAGGTAACTTTCGTTCGATGTTTATCAATATTCCGAACGGCAATGAGAGAGGTATACAGCTTATACCCGTTGGCGATATTGCCACAAAAGATGAATATGAAAAGATTAAGAACGTGACTGCGCAAGAGGTGATCACTGGCCACCGCTTCCCCGTTGAGCTCGCTGCCATTATTCCTAATGGTGGGACCCGTGGTGACCCTATTAAATTCGATTACGTCTACTGCAAAAATGAAGTCATTCCAGCTTGCGAGATGTTCATGGATGCCGTTAACGGTGATCCGGAAGTGCCGGAAAGTCTGCATTTAACCTTTAACCTGGACAACGTTGCCACGTAAACACAGTGACATTTTTTGCAATTTTGTTTTTCTCTCCGATTCACGCTCAGCCCTTATCCAGTAAGGGCTGAAGCGATACGAAACTGATCATCAAAAAACACAAATGATCATTTAAAAACTGACCTAAAATTCAGAAATTCAAATATTTCAGGCACTTAAAAAGACTCAACAGATCATCGCGGATCGTCATAATTTCAATTTATTGCAACTTTTTGCACTCTTCGCAATTTCATTAGACGCAATATAAGCCATTCTGAGCACCATTAACTTTCAGGAAGCCCCGTGATTACTAAAGGGCTAACGGCTCGTTAACCTTTATTAGCAGTTGCAGAGTTTCGCTGAAATAGAATTGCGAAAAGGTGAGATCGAAAACGTCGCAGGTGGGGAGGAGGAGTGCGTTTTTGGTGATGTATTTATACTTTAGCTGACTAGTTAGTAGATATAAGTTGCTGTGTTCGATTTTTTAAATAACTCCACCATTGCTCTCTTAATTTCAAAAACAATAATTACAAAAAAACAAAACATAAATCACAATTTTCATTTTCAGAAAAATAAAACATTTTTGTCAGTTCGATCTTTTAGATTAATGTAAACGGGATGTTAAATTTACACATCATTAATTTTAAAATTTAAAAACTTATAGGTTTTTTAATAGTGAAACTAACAACAACTTGAAAAACTTACGAAATCAACTGAGTTGCAAATGGAACTAGGACTTGCATGTGAGGGCGCGGTAGCTTTTATTGAACACTTTAGTGAGAAGATACCTCATGATTCTCCAATTCCATATTCAACAAGTACTGCTGCTATGATGTTAGTTTCGAGCTGCATTGTACCAGCAAGAAATTAATTTATTCATACTTGAATTTTTATCTATAATTTTTATTTAACGGAAAAAACCATGAAATTTTTATCAACAGTCACCACTTCTATAATTTTATTATCTCCATTTTCTGCCAGTGCATATGACGCAAACGAACAATTTCAGGACTGTGTGAAAAATGTTACAGAGTCATATCATGATGATTTGGCTAAGGAGTGTGCAACTTATCCATATTGTCGCGGTGAGAAAAAGCGCGATGAATTTAATTTGTTCAGCGTAGTGACTGCTGATGGTGCATTCGATAAAATACAACTAAGCTACGATGCTTCAACGATAATTATTTGGGCTAATGACGTCGGCCTTAACGAATCAAATACTGATGTAATATTACGTGGTTCTGTTGATAAGTGCGGTATTACTTTCTAATTGCCACACAAAAAGAGCAATACTCTGTAAAGTTATCCAAGTAATAAAAGAGTGGCTTATATCCACTCTTTTTATTTATTCGCTAATAATTTTTTTGCTTCAATCTGAATTAAAGTCTGTTCTGACATAAAATCTGGTCAGCATGACCCCATTCTTACCTTTTACTAACAGTTTTTTTGCCCTCTACCACGCTAGCAGAATTTCACTGAAATAGAGTTGCGAAAAAATGAGATCGAAAACGCTGCAGTTGGGGAGGAGGAGTGCGTTTTTGGTGATGTATTTATGCTTTGGCTGACTAGTTAGTAGATATAGGTTGCTGCCTTCGGTTTTTTTATAACTCCATCATTGTTCTATTCACTTTCAAAAACAACACTTACACAAAAAATAAATATAAATCACAAATTTCAATTTCAGAAAAATAAAACATTTTTGTCAGTTTTATCTTTTAGATTAAAGTAAACGGGATGTTAAATTTACACATCATTGATTTTAAAATTTAAAAAGTTATAGGTCTTTTAATTATGAAACTAACAACAACCTTATTGGCTACCCTTATTTTTGCTTCAACAGGCGCTATTGCTAATACAACAAAATTAACTGAACAAGATGAATTATTAATTGAAAAAGCTGCCAACCTAAATATTAGCCGATGCGTAGATAGACAACTTGGGGAATTGGAGGAAAATCCAGAAAGGTTAAATGTTATGAGAGTTGCTTTTGAACAAGCCACATATGCAGTTGCTGGTATATATGATAACTTAGAGATAGATGCAGGTTATGTTGCCCACAGGAAACCTACAGTAATGGAGGTTACTACCATGTTAGTTGCAAATTGTTTACCACGTAGAAGGTAATTGCCCGAAATAAAGTTAAGTTTTTTATTGAGAAACTTTATTAAATAGGATAAATCCACATATAAAAGAGTGGGCTATACCCCACTCTATTTATATATACGTTTAGCAATCATTTTTAATCTTCATTAAAGTACTTTTCCGACATAAAATCTGGTCAGTATGATCCCATTCTTACCTTTTACTAACAGTTTTTTTGCCCTCTACCACGCTAGCAGAGTTTCGCTGAAATAGAATTGCGAAAAAATGGATCGAAAACGCTGCAGGTGGGGAGGAGGAGTGCGTTTTCCGTGGGTTAGCTCTATTTTAGTCCAAAATATAGGCGAGCCTAGATACACTAGAGCAACCAAAAAGTGTGATGTTAAGCACATCAAAAGCGATTTAGTAAAAAGCACTATTTCTTTAATCTTATTTTCTTTCTAAATCGCCTAGAATTCTGGACAATAAATCTTATTGATAGAATGGATTAAATAACGTGAGTAATAAAACTAAAATAACCTTTACCCTCACAACAGCGATCTTAATTCTTGCTGCACTTACAGTGTATTCACTCTATGCGGGATGCTTAAATATCATAGAATTCTGGGATCCCATCAGTGATGTAGAAACATACTCAAGATTCAATTTCGCCCTAATTCCTATGGGCATTTTTACACTCATAACGACCATAATCTGCGCTTTTTTCTTCATTACAGGGGAACGTTGGGAAGATAGATATGGTGGAGCAATACCGCTATGTTCATTAGCATTCGTCGGAATTGCCTTTGTTTTAATACTAATAACCCCTTCAATTTATGAATCCAAGTATGAGAAGGCTGGTCTACAAGCGTGTTCGGGTACTCCGATAGGCCACCTCCCATTTTACGCTAAGAGGTTTGCTGCTGACCCATCACTTTGCAGGAAATGATAGGTCTCTCCTAGCGTAGAACAAAACAATCGAACTGTATAAATCCTCACCATAATTTAGTACCATGGGCTTATCATTTCGATAAGTTCATAGTGTCATATGAGAGTAATTTGCCAGGAGTGTGGCGAGAAAGCCCGCATACAAAAATCAAACCGTATTTCAGCGAGTTATAGCGATTTATATTGTAGTTGTAGTGACCCTGAGTGCGGCCATACCTTTGTGATGAACCTGTCTTTCAGCCATACTCTTAGCCCCTCTGCAAAAACAACTTCGCAAATGGCCTTTAGCCTGGTTAAAGCACTAGGCCCAGAACAACAGAAAGAGCTGAAGCAACAGCTCTCGATGCTATAGCTTAAATTCAGGGCTATCCGCCTCATCGGCCATTTGAATGATCATTTCGATGGCTTCCACCTTATCGTTATCAAGCTTGCCTTGATTATCTGCGACAACCAATCCCATCAAATACGCCCCGATCTGCGCTCGGCTTTCAGTTTCTGTACCCAATGCTACCCCGTCTATGATTAGCTCTAATGCTTGTTGAAATACTTGATTTTTATCAGACATATCGAGATCCCTAGTAATGACATAAGAAATATACTGTATATACATACAGCATTCTAGTGTGGCATATCTCTTTTTTAGGCTCTCTCACACGTAAATTAATGTGGACTTGATATCGTTTCCGCCTTCATGAAGCGTTCCCATTCGGGATCACTCCTATCTAATTCCATTTCTAGGAAAAATTTATCGATGATTTGTTGGCCTTTGGGTGAAATTCTACAGTTATTGCCACTGGACCAAGGTCGGTCGCTCCCGCTCCCTTCAGAAGCCTCCGACAAGTCGGAGTCTTTCTTAACAAGTTTCCATTCCGTTTCCCGTGTATAAACAACCAAACCGGACCCTTTGACCCCATCAGTTACCTCGACAATTTCACCGTATTTGTTTTCTCTTTCCTTTTTAACCAACTGGATCGGTCGCTCAGATGAACGAAGCCGGTGTCCGCCCATGTAATCCATATAAGCCGAGAAAAAGCCGTTGTCGGCCGCCCTTCTTGCTTTCTCAAATAGGCAGTATTCTTGTTCTTCATCGATGCGGCGAAGCTCACGCCAAATGGTGACAGGTGGGGTTTTCTGGAATTGGAATTGACGGAAACAAAATGTACGCGACCAGGCGGTCACGTTTTTCACGGTCTCTTGAAGCTTCGCTCTTTTGTTGTCTAGATCGGTTTCACCTTCAAGCGCATAACCATCAACGTTCTTTGATATGTATTTGGCCAGATAAGCCACGGCACCGCCTGCCGACTTATCGATCAGTTTTGCCTCGAATCGCGCCTTAATAGCTTTTGTTCTTGGGGAGCCATCCTCGAAATAAAGCTCTCCGTTTTCCCTGAACTGATAAGACTGAAGCCCTGCAACAAACGGTTTTACGTGCTCAAGAGGCATGAAAAATACACCATGCCAATGCGGTGTTCCATCTTGATGAGGCTCAACAACCCTCATACCGTAATAAGTCAATTCACGATAATCCGCCCAGGCTCTAAACAAGTTCCAACCTTTGCTTAACCAAGCATGCGCGTCTTTTGGATTGCCGCCATCGAACTTAGGATTTTCTACCCAGTATTTACCGTGCTTTTTAAGTCTATGAAAACGACTAGGTGCCGTCATCGTGACAAAAACAGCCACATGATCATTGCTCTCTGCATATTCCTGACAACCAGCAATACGAGTCATCAGTTCATGTCTTCGATTAGCCGGGTTACTTTGGGACGAATCAATGACGGTTTTAAGATCAACCACATCGCCACTCTCAGATTCAATGGCCATGAGCTCAATCCACTCTCTTTGTCGGTCCTGCCGAATGGTTAACCACTCACAAGCCGCATTGGAGGCATAAGGAGAACTGTGTGGCGAAACCATACCTGCAGCACGGCGAGCATTTTCAAATACGGCCGCTGTGATACGGCCAATAGCTCTACGCCAAAACCCTTCATCCATCAGTCGACATATCATCGAGTATGCCTGGTTAGAATTCTCTACATGAGCAAATTGAGGAAGCCATAAAGAAGCCCCAGTAAACTCGTTAATAAACCCAATGCTCTCCATTGGTGACATACCATGCTCAGAAGCCAATCTGATTCGATTACCACAGCGCCCTGCCATTTCTATGGCCAGCTTAGCGATTTTGATTTCGCTATCGACTTTCCACCATGGCTCGGGTAATACAGAGAACGCTGCCGCAACCGCGCTGCTTCGCTTTTCAATAAAGTCTAACGCACGCTTAAACCCGTACTTCTTCAACCTACTGGCAGAGGCTTTGTCGATATAGTTTCGAATGTCATATGGCAATTTAAGTCTGTTCGCTGTAGTCGACGCAAACTCAAAGACCCTTTCTCTTGGCGTCAGTTGGCCATCATGAACCCACTCGCCATTGATATAAGAAAGTTGGGATGTACCTTTTTGGTTATCCAGATAAGAAAGCAACTCCCGATGCAGATTGCTCGGGAGTCGATTGAGAGGATTAGACGAGTTGATTTTGTGTTTTATCATGCTGTTTAGCGGTGCGTTATTTCACGATTCGGGAGCCGCAAAGACTTTTGCTTTAACTTCTCAAGCCATAGTCTTTTGCGTCGTTCTCGTGGCGTTTCGTTTGCTTGCCTTATCGCAGCAAACTCTTTGCGCAATCTTTCTAAACAAATAAGGCCTCGCTCTTTGTCTTCCTGAGTTAACGAGTAATGTTCTAAGTCAGGGCAAGGCAAGTGGCATGGTGGGGTAACAGTTTTAGCACTCATATCTCAACAAACTCCTGAGTATCAACGACGATAAAACCGCCCTCGCCTTCACCTTCACTCAATACACCGTGACGGACGTGATTACATTTGAGTTGCTCGCAAGCCTGCTGTATCGCCTCATCCATGCATTCAAAATCCCCAAGAGTGGTGGCTTCTAGCTCTTGAGTATGTTTGTGGCGCTTCATTGCGCCATCACCAAATAAACGAATCGCAACGTACTCCATCAGGCAACGTCCCTCGCTGCGGCCAACTTCTCAATATGCTTGATTGCTTGATCACGAATGTCTTTCCAAATACGAACATTGGCGTTCTGCTGGCACTCATGGTCCTTAATAATATTGTTTTGGTATTTATGAGCATTGATAGCCGCGATGTTATGAATATGAATCGCTTCCTCAAGGGTGTTTAATTCAATCTTTATCATGGTAAAACTTCCTTTGTTCGTTAATGAGTTAGGCAAGTCCGGGAATAGCCGAACCATTGGCGACCAAATCCACACTCATGGCTAAGAATGGGGAAACGCCTTTTGTGCGGCTTTCGATATCGTTGATAAGAAGCACAAGGTTGCTAATGCCCGCCTGTGCCTTTTGGATAATGATGTGCTTGTTGGTTCGGCTTAGGCGATCAGTTCCAGCATGCTCTAGAGCCATGCGGGATAAATCACCCGAGTGCACCGCGTTTTCTAATGCGCGTTTAATGAAAGTTTCTTCACTCGCATCATTTGGGATTTGTGCAGTTACCACACCAAGGCCAAGCAAAAGGCTATTAAGAATGGTGAAGTTGCCACTGGCCTTGGTGATCAACACAAGTTCTACATTGGTAAGGATGTGCGGTTGCTCGGGGTTAAGCTTGTTGCGCAGCATAGTCGCATTCATGCCCACGACTTTTGCTAACTTGGTCATGTTCTCCGAGTTAGCAAATGCACAGCACGCTTCGTTAAATGCTTTTTGTTTAGAGCCACGGAATTCGCACATTGAGTCAATTTCGTTCATAACCAATACTCAATTGAAGACAAACGGGATGAAAACGAAACCCCAACCAAGAATATTGAACCAAAGCGGACAATACTCTTTGGTTGGAATCAGGGAAGATAAGCGCATGGATATCAACCTAGGTTTTGCATGGCTTCACGTGTCGCGATTTCCAGTAAAGCCACCATATTGATCAACGGTGTTTCTTTACCTTTTGCTTTGGTTTTAATAGGTAAGCGACCGTCTGCAACCCAATCCATGATGGTGCGTTTTGGCATACCAGAGAACTGAGAGTATTGGTCGTACGTCATGAAAGGCGTATTTAGGACTACTTGATATGAGAGCATAGTGCTATCCTGTTTAGCTATAAGTTGTATTTATTCGGGTAAAAGAGTTCCAGCTCGCCCGATTTCATTTGGAATTATTGATCGCATATGGAAACATGTCAATTCCCAATTCGTCCGCCAGAGTATGTTGGTGGCAAAGAAGTTATCGAAAGGTTGATGTTGGCCACAAATACCAACTCAAATCAGGCTCTAGCTGATGCATTTGGTTTACCTAAGTCAACCGTTGGTACTTGGAGACATCGAAACTTAGTTCCATACGAAATCGTTATTCGATTGCATTTGGAAACGGGAATTTCTATTAAGTGGCTTACATTAGGTGAAGGTGAGCCGTATGAGAGCTCAGCTGCGTACACTCATTTCTCAAAGAAAAACGAAGCGAAAAAGATTTTTGATGCTGATTGCTTTCGTATTGAAGATGGCAAGTTAGTGAATCAAGGAACTTTAGCTTTAGATAGAGCCTTCCTAAATGAGCTTGATGTTATCAACGTGATGGCAATTCAAGATGGCAAGAATACATTCCTCGTTAATAAAGAATCTCGCCAAGCTGTAAGCGGCAGATACCTAGTAGATATGGACGGCCTACTCTCGCTAAACGATATTCAGCGCTTACCAGGCAAGAAACTAGCGATTAGCTTCAATGGCTCGACTTTAACCGTCGAGGAAGATGAAGTGAGAGTTGTGGGGCGAGTCGCGTTAATCATGGAGAAGTGCTAGAGGCTGGACTCATTTTTTGAGCTCACTCGCATTCAACTTACCAAGCGGTATCGTTAATATACGACTAGGTTACTATCCCCCTGTCCTATCGGGGGAGGGACATTAACACCTTTGCTTGAAAACTAAAAAAGGCTGCCATTTGGCAGCCTTTTTCATACATATCTTTGAAAACTTGTCTAAAACTGATCCACTTAATATTGATCAACCCCATAACTCTAAAAAAATCTGCAACAGAAAGGTATATTTTATACCGAACGATATGAATTAATAGTAATATCTATGTGTTTCACTGCGTCTAATATAGTTCCATTAAGGAAAACATCGTCATTCCTTACGAAACTCATACTGAACTAAGAATCAGTAAACATTAAAGGTTAACTAATAACTCAACATATCATTTGGGCAAACGCAAAATCACAAAAATGTATATTAATTTTAATACTCGATTGCCCCTAGACATAGAGAGAGGCGGAGTGGGAGCCGTGAAAAGATTACTATCGTTTGAGAAGAGGCAGTAACAGATGCCCAACACATACTACGTCTACTCTCTGAAAGACCCGCGAGAAAAGCCAGCTAAAGTATTTTACATTGGTAAAGGTACTGGCAGTCGAGCAACCGATCACCTTAAAAAGGTCGATGGAACTCGCAAAGGCAAATTCATTCAACAGATTTTAGAGTCAGCATACACCCCTATTGTTTCAAAGCTAGTAGAAGGGCTATCAGAAGAACAGGCTCTTCAAATTGAGTTAGAACTTATCTCTAGCTTCGGGACAGTAGACACTGGTGGTTCGCTATACAACACAGTAATACCGCGCTCGATTAATAGAAAAATTAATGAAAAAGTTACCGTCCCGAATGGTGCAATCGAGAAAGCACAATTGGGGCTAAAACTATTAAAAGATTCAATCATCTCGTTGTCAGAAGAGAACCCGGAAGGGATTTATAACTCAGATTGCGCCCATTACTTG
The DNA here is from genome assembly GCF_030248475.1 of Vibrio sp. D173a. NCBI lineage: Bacteria > Pseudomonadati > Pseudomonadota > Gammaproteobacteria > Vibrionales > Vibrionaceae > Vibrio > Vibrio sp. D173a. The sequence goes on along the minus strand of NZ_JAHGAH010000079.1, from coordinate 45,208 downwards.
GGCCTACAATCAGATCACAACGGAAACCAACAAGACTACCTTACCTACAGCGTTCTCGGCATCCTTCTTAAAGAAGGCGTGATTGAGACCGAGAAGGTTGGTAGCCGAAGAAAATATAGAAAACTCTGAGGTTCAAACGTGGCTAAATTAAAACCAAGAGCAAGACTGATTCGCACTATTGGCGATAAACTAATTAGTGGTCCAGAAGCTGCAATCATAGAGCTAGTGAAAAACTCTTATGATGCCGATTCGCCCGAAGTAAAGATAAAAATCGTCCCTCCAAGGCATCAAGATATAAACGATATAACTAGCCCAGTTATTGAGGAAGGTTCGATAACCATCTCAGACAAAGGGCATGGGATGTCAATACATGATATAGAACATGTATGGCTTGTACCTGCGACAGACGAAAAAACAAAAAAGCTTACATCGCGTTCAGGTAAAAGGACTGTATTAGGTGCCAAAGGTGTAGGCCGCTTTGCAACTGCAAGGTTAGGCTCCACAATGAGCCTAACAAGTACGATTTTAAAAGATGATAAGTTACAAAAATGTAGGCTAGAGTTTAATTGGGATATTTTTGAGAAGGCCGAGTACTTAGAGGAAATTGATCTAGACATTAAAAAACAACCAACAACCCTTAATGATAAGTGTGGTGTTGAAATCAAGATTTCAAACTTGAAGACAATTTGGACCGAAAACCAATTAAGATCACTCATACAAGAGCTCCGAAGATTAGCAACTCCCCAAGAAGAAACATCTGATAAGTTTGATATCATTTTTGATCTTAGCGCTTTTAAGCAATCTCAAGAAAAGAAAGAATATTTAGAACAAATAAGAAATGCAAAGAAACGAGAAGAAGTTGATAAGAAAACATTCTCTCCTTATGATTTTGATGGTCAAAAGCTCCTCTACGAAAGCAACAAAACGCTTTCTACATTGATTAAAGAGAACGCCGAGCAACCCCCTTCAGAATCACAACCATCAGAGCAAAAAATCGCTCCGTATTCTATTGGAGACCATTGTCATTACAAAGTTGAAGGTTCTTTTGATGAAGAAGGGCATTTTGAGGGTACATTCAATATTGTTAGAGGGGATAATAAACCACAAGCAATACAACTAGAGGCCCCGACTTTAGAAGTAGGTCAAAATTCCTGTGGTAAATTTTCTATCTGCTTACGAGTTTTCGATCTGGAAAGAGATTCAATTTCATCTCTTTTTGAACGTATGGGACTGGACTATAAAAAATTCACATTAAATGAGGCTAGAAAATTCATATCGGAAAGTACCGGTATAGGCATTTTTAGACATGAATTCAGAATAAGACCTTATGGCCACCACTCAAATGACTGGCTGAATTTAGAAAAGCGACGTGTTCAAAACCCCTCTCTTAGAATCGGCCATGGACAAGTTTATGGATCTATAAAAGTCTCGGACGAACAATCTTCTAACTTAATTGAAAGAAGTAGTCGAGAGGGTTTAGAGGAGAATGGTTCTTTTAACAGATTGAAACAGTTAGTGACCGAGTTATTACTCCATATAGAAGCTGTCAGGTTTAAATTCAGAGAAAAAGCTGGAATCAGTCGAAAGCCTAAAAAAGACTTTAACAAGGCATTCAAACTGGCCTCGATGGAGAGCATTTCAAAAGCTATAGAGTCTGTACACTCTCTTTCCAGCGATGATAAAGAAACAATCAAAGTTGAAATAAATAAAACGTCACATGAACTAGATAACGTACTTAATGGGATGAAAGACTATATCCAAATTCTCGAATCACGCGCGACACTTGGTGATGTTGTAGCAGAGTTACTCCACGAGGGGGGAGGCTATCTAGGATCAATTGGTGGTGTTAGGGACTTTTTACAGGACTTTGGTCCATCACTATTGGATGATAGTCCTAGAGGAGACATTGCTCGGGGAGATTTACCTCAGGAAATTAAAACTCTAAAAGATGGTCACCTTGGAATTAGTAAACTCTTTAAAGACTTAGACCCTATTTCGGGTCGCAAACGAGGATATCCTAAAAACTTCAGTTTATTTGAGGTAGTCAACAGAGTAGAGCGTTTAACAAAAACAATAAGATTCGATTCAGAGGTTTTCCTTCAGATCGATGTCGACAAAAAATTACAATGCTTTGGTCACGAGGGAGATCTACAAGCAGCCCTGATGAACCTGATATCAAATGCTACGCATTGGCTGGGCACAGTAGACATCGACAATAAACTGATTACAATTTCAGCTACAAAATATGACAATATGATTGAAATAAATGTCAGTAATAACGGGCCAATTATTAATAGTGTTAACTTTGACAAATTATTTGAACCTGGGTTCACAATGAAAACTGGAGGGCATGGGTTGGGGTTAGCAATAGCTAAGGAGGCTGTTTTAAGCAGTAAGGGGACTCTTTATTTTGAAGAAGAGAGCTCTCAAACAACATTTACTATCAAATTTCCAGTAATGAAGTAAGATCGAATGAGTATAATAAACCTATTAATAGTTGAAGATAAAGACGCGGAGCTAACTGAGTGGAAGCGCTTAATACCTAGATTTAATGTACTAAATGAATCAAATGACTTTCCATTCTCTTTCAATGTTAGGTATGCAAGTACCCTCGAAGAGGCGGAGTCCGAAATATCTAACTTCCAGTTTGACGCAGCAATCATAGACATTCGATTAAAAGAAGAGTCTGAAGAATCTAATCACAGAAATACAGATGGCGTAGATGTTTTTAATAAAATTATTAATAAAAAGATCTCATTTGTCACTGTATACACAGCACAGTCAAAAGATGCGGAAGCAAGTATAGATTCCAGATACCAAAACTGTGTTGATATCATCAATCGATTAGAGATATCTAAATCTGAATTATTAAAAAAGCTCTCTGATGAACATAGAGTAATTCTTGAGGTAATAATAAACCTAAGGACATCGTTTGAGTCTTCAATGGCTGAACTGTTTTATGAATCGATATGGCCAAGATGGGACATGTGGACTAACAATGAACTCACCGGTTCGACTCAATCTGCACTGACTCGACACATGGCAACACACCTGCACGCATCGTTTCTCAATGAAACACAAAGAGTCCACCCTGAGGAGTACTACTTCACAGGGCCTATGATTCACGATAAATTAGATACTGGTGATATTACATTAGTCGATAATAAGCACTATATCCTCGTTACACCTAGGTGTGAAATAGCACAGGATAAACACACGAATTATCAATTTGTTGAGCTCGAGGATAAATCTGTTGAAAGGGAGCAACTGGAAGCAGAATTAGCGCCGCTCCTTGAAGACAACAAACAGAAGAAAGCCGCTGTAAAAGATCATAAGAAAAATTTAAAGGCACTGCAAAGGAAGCAGCAAGAGGTAATTAAAGACAAAAACCGTAAAGTATCTTCAATTAGCCAGGCCATTTACAATAAAGCCACAGCTACAGATGAAGCACAAATAACTCAGTTCAATTTAAGAATTGCAGACTTGACTGAATTATTACTTGAAATAGAGTCTGAGTTATCAAAAACTGTAAAAGATATAATCGATAAAGAAAGCGAATTAGAGCAAGCCGAGAAAGAATTAAAAACATCAGATAACTCTTGCCAAAGACACAGAGGCAAGATAAACGGCCTGTTTCCTTCTGCGGGAGTCAAAATATCTCGACACATATTGCCTGAAGTTAAACAACCGGGTTCTGTTACCTATGGCCCACTACATGCTCAATTTGAAAAAATCACTTATATAGCCAAAGATAGTGAAGAAGTACAGCATTTTAAAGCAGGTAAGTATGCGAGACTATCAAATGAGTTCATACCTTCATTTGTCGAACGATTGGGGTCTCATTTCAGCCGAATAGGCACACCGGATTACTCTCACCCAGAGTAGCTAAGACCTTTCAAGTAACATCATAACAACCTCACCAATCTGCTGTGCCAAATATGGTGGCACAGCATTTCCTACCTGAACATACTGCTGCGTTCTATTCCCTTCAAATTTATAGTTATCTGGAAAGGTCTGTAAACGAGCAGCTTCACGCACAGTTAAACTTCGGCATTGTTTTGGATCGTAGTGAATAAAGTAGTGACCATCTTTAGAAATATGACTAGTTACTGTTGTCGAACACTTATTCGCAGCTTGAGTTCTAAAACGGTCTGCATGAGCGCCCGACTTCCAGTTTTCATGCTCAGGAGCAAGACCATCAGGAAAGTCCCTCGCTTTTGGTGAAGTCCCCCCACTCAATTTGGTGTACGCTGCGCTGAATGCGTAGCGCAACAAATCACTTTCCATATGACCACGAGTCTCATGATTAAGCACACATGTTGGAGCATTATTGCGATACCACTGAATCAGATGAGTTGGCATTTTTTCGGGGTGAGTTACTGGCTGAATCTCGCTTCTGTTAAGTTTTTTAAACGGCTTAAGATCTAAATCTTGAGCATTCTCAAATTGCTTTTTCAGCAAATTCTTAACTCGCGTACCGTTTTTTGAAACTGCCTTTTCCCATTCTTTAACTTCATCTTTACGCTTAGAGAAACCACTTCTTAGTTTAGGTAAATCTGATAGAACTTGCTCTACAGTCGTTTTCATTTCTCTTCGTGCCAGCGTCCCGGGAACTCCTTCAACGTCAGCACGAACACCTAATAAAATTACACGGTGGCGAGCTTGAGGAACACCATAATTCTCAGCTTTAATCAGAAAGTCGGCCGGGTCATTGTAAATCGGGTTATTTACATTTTCTGTGTTGACCACTAACGAGAATACTCTATATCTGGGAGTTGCAATTCTAGTGATACGCCCAGGTGCTCGTAAGTCCCTTAAGATATTAGGGAACATCAGCTCTCCATTGACTTTAGCAGATAGAATGCCACGAACGTTCTCCATCACAAAAACATCAGGCTGAGCAAGAGAAAGTACTTTTAAATACTCTTTATACAAGAAGTTACGGTGATCTTGCTCAGCTGTATAACCTTCTATACCTGCATTGCGAGAGCGACCAGCTAACGAGTAAGCTTGACAGGGTGGACCACCAATCACAACTTTTGGTCCATCATGATTATTGGTTAGCTCTCGAATACGTTCATGAATATATTCGTTGTCGTCACCCAAGGCATGAGGAGAAAACAGGGTCTCTTGTTGAGCTTCTTCGGCTTGCTGAGGATACAATTCAAAAAGTTGCTCACGTGTTATCTGGCCGTTTAAGTACGCGTTATAACTATCCAAACCGCCTTCAGCATCTTGAATTTTCCTATAAAAAGCTCTGGTCGTAAGGGTCTTATGTGCAGATGGTTCTTTTTCGACTGACACGCCAATTTTAAACGGTAAATTGCCATTTTCATGCGTTACTGACGATACGCCTTCGCCAAGCCCACCAGGCCCCGCGAATAGGTCAATTACTAGAACTTCACCTGTTTCCATGATTACCACAACTATTAATAAAAAGCCCGGCAATCATACCAGGCTAAACCCATGTGGCAATATATTTTGACTATAGGATTAAGGTAATCTCATACATGCAGAATTGTTAGCCAGTAAGATGTTTTATTCATCAAAACAAACCAACAACATTATTCTTCCCATCATGATCACCCCCTTTGATCTGATGATGCTTCGGTTGCCCGTCAAAAAGTAAAATGTACAACTTCCTGTCGTGATACGTTCCTACTACATAGTGGTCTTTTTGTATCACGTACTCGATTATTTCAGCGTCTGTGTCAGTGCACAGGTACTTGATATCAATCAGCTTCACCTTCCGTAAGCCCACCACGTTCTCTGCTTCAATAAACCCGCCAAAAGGAGCCCGAAACACATTCCCCATCTTTAATAGTGCGGATACTTCGCCCTTATTCTTCTTGCTTAAGTCCAATGGGCCAACGCTGTTCATCTTGATAACGCTGTAGCCTAATCTCACATGAATGGATTGAAACATAGTAAACCTGATTAAATTTCAACGTGTTGAGATGTACATCGAGCTTGTGCTTGTTTGGCGACATAAAACATTGTTCTACGTTTAAGCTCGACTTACACTGTTTTTATATACAGTTATTTTAGATTTAATTATGTCAGTACGCAATTTGAAAGATGGCTCTGCCAAACCTTGGCTTTGCGAATGCTACCCAAACGGTCGCACTGGTAAACGTGTTCGCAAGAAGTTTGCGACCAAAGGCGAAGCTGCGGCTTTTGAGCGCTTCGCTATGAAAGAAGTAGATGAAAAGCCTTGGATGGGTATTAAACCAGATAACCGAAGAATGAGTGAACTCTTGGAAAATTGGTGGACTATCCATGGCCATACTTTAAAGTCAGGCAAGCAAGCCAAAGATCTTATATCCAAAACCATTGAAGAGTTAGGTAACCCAATTGCCTGCCAGTTTAAAGAACGAGACTACCTAGCGTATCGAGCAGCTCGAACCCCCTATCGGGGCAATAATAAATCCATAGAGATATCCCCAACCACACACAACCTTGAACTGATTTATCTAAAGGGTATGTTCAAGAAGCTTATTAAGTACAATCAGTGGAAATATCCCAACCCGCTTGAAGCAATCGAGCCTATCAAAACCAGTGAGAAGCATCTTGCCTATCTAACCAAACCACAAATCGACGAGTTCTTTGATGAACTGCAGGACTGCAAGCGAGTTATCAAGGCATCAATCCCACAAATTATTGTCATCGCAAAAATTTGTTTGGCCACCGGTGCACGAATCAGTGAGGCACTCACTCTGACTCGCACTCAAATAACCGAGTTCAAATTGACTTACACAGATACAAAAGGGAAAAGGAATCGCAGTGTGCCTATCTCACCATCTTTATATCAAGAGATATTAGATATAGCGGTGAGCGACCATGACATATTTAACACCAGTTACAAAGATGCTTGGCGTTACATAAAAAGAGCCTTGCCTGAGCATGTTCCGAATGGGCAAGCGACCCATGTTTTACGGCATACTTTTGCTTCGCATTTTATGATGAATAAAGGGGATATTTTGGTTCTGCAGCGTATTCTTGGCCATACAAAAATCGAGCAGACAATGGCGTATTCTCATTTTGCCCCAGAGCATTTGATGCAGGCTGTTCACCTCAATCCTTTAGAGAATTAGTGGCGACAAAATGGCGGCAGCCATTGTAAAAGAGCGTTATTTAGCGGTTTTAGACGTAAAAAAGGCGACAATTTACACTGTCGCCTTTTGCTATTTAGGAGCTAATTTTGCCTATTCCCAATCAAGGATAACCTTGCCGGACATCCCGCTACGCATGACATCGAAGCCTTCTTGGAAGTCATCAATCTTGTAGTGATGGGTGATGATCGGTGAGAGATCTAGACCAGATTGAATCAAAGAAGCCATCTTGTACCAAGTTTCGAACATTTCACGGCCGTAGATACCTTTGATCACCAAGCCTTTGAAGATAACTTGGTTCCAGTCGATACCCATGTCTGATGGTGGAATGCCTAGTAGTGCAATACGACCACCGTGGTTCATTGTGGTTAGCATTGAGTTGAATGCTGCTGGGTTACCAGACATTTCTAGACCTACGTCGAAGCCTTCTGTCATGCCTAGCTCAGACATGACGTCTTCTAGCTTCTCTTCAGCAACGTTTACTGCGCGTGTTACGCCCATCTTACGAGCAAGTTCTAGACGGTATTCGTTCACGTCTGTGATCACTACGTGGCGAGCACCAACGTGCTTCGCAACTGCAGCAGCCATGATACCGATTGGGCCAGCACCTGTGATAAGCACGTCTTCGCCTACTAGGTCGAAAGAAAGCGCGGTGTGTACTGCGTTACCAAACGGGTCAAAGATAGACGCTAGATCGTCAGAGATGCCTTCAGGGATCTTGAACGCGTTGAACGCTGGGATCACTAGGTATTCTGCGAATGCACCTTCGCGGTTAACGCCCACACCAATCGTGTTACGACATAGGTGAGTACGGCCGCCACGACAGTTACGACAGTGACCACACGTGATGTGACCTTCGCCGGATACGCGGTCACCGATTTCAAAGCCACGAACTTCCTGACCAATTGCAACCACTTCACCCACGTATTCGTGACCGACAACCATAGGCACTGGAATTGTCTTTTGTGACCATTCGTCCCAGTTGTAGATGTGTACGTCTGTACCACAGATAGCGGTTTTCTTAATTTTTATCAGAATGTCGTTATGGCCAACTTCAGGTTTATCAACCTCAGTCATCCAGATGCCTTGTTTAGGCTTTAGCTTTGATAATGCTTTAATTTTCATAGTATTCACCAAACATTGCCCCGCTCTATGCGTGACAAAAAATTCTTTCATCTAATGCGTTTAAAGAAGAAATAAAGGCTTTGCCCATGAGCCGACTCTGAAGAGTTGGGAAAGCCTTTTTATCTTTAAGCGTAAACTCTTTCTCCTTCCTATCTAATCCCTCTCCTATGTTTTAGGAGGAGGCTAGGAAGAGGAAACGAAACTTAGATGATGCCCATGTCCTTACCAACTTGGATGAACGCGTCAATTGCACGGTCTAGTTGCTCACGAGAGTGCGCCGCTGACATTTGAGTACGGATACGCGCTTGACCTTTTGGTACAACAGGGAATGAGAAGCCGATTACGTAGATGCCTTTCTCTAGAGCACGCTCTGCGAATTCTGCTGCTACTTTTGCGTCACCAAGCATGATTGGAATGATTGCGTGGTCAGCACCACCCATTGTGAAACCAGCGTCTTCCATGCGAGTACGGAAGTGTGCTGCGTTTTCCCATAGACGGTCACGTAGGTCACCGCTCTCTTCTAGTAGGTCTAGAACGCGGATAGAAGCGCTTACGATTGCTGGTGCAACAGAGTTAGAGAATAGGTATGGACGAGAGCGCTGACGTAGCCAGTCAATGACTTCCGCTTTACCAGACGTGTAACCGCCTGAAGCGCCGCCCATTGCTTTACCTAGCGTACCAGTGATGATGTCGATACGGTCAACCACGTTATGGTGCTCATGCGTACCTGCACCTGTTTTACCCATGAAGCCAACAGCGTGAGAATCATCAACCATCGTCAATGCGCCGTACTTCTCTGCTAGGTCGCAGATAGCTGGAAGGTTTGCGACTACGCCGTCCATTGAGAACACGCCGTCCGTTACGATAAGAATGTGGCGAGCGCCTGCTTCTTTCGCAGCAATCAGTTGTTGCTCTAGCTCTTCCATGTTGTTGTTCGAGTAACGGAAACGCATTGCTTTACATAGACGAACACCGTCGATGATTGACGCGTGGTTTAGTGCATCAGAGATGATTGCGTCTTCTTTACCTAGAATCGTTTCAAATAGGCCCGCGTTTGCGTCGAAACATGATGTGTAAAGAATCGTGTCTTCTTTACCTAGGAACTTAGAAAGCTTCTGCTCAAGCTCTTTGTGGATGTCTTGAGTACCACAGATGAAACGTACTGAAGCCATACCAAAACCGTGCTCGTCCATGCCTGCTTTACCCGCTTCGATAAGCGCTGGGTGGTTAGCAAGACCAAGGTAGTTGTTCGCACAGAAGTTCAGAACTTCTTCACCAGTAGAGATTTTAACCGCTGCTTGCTGCTGAGACGTGATGATACGCTCTGCTTTGTAAAGGCCTTCCGCCTTCACTTCTTCAATTTGCTGTTCAATCTGTTGGTAAAATGCAGAAGACATTCGCAATTCCTTCCTGTTTATTTTGTCGAGTTTTTACTCGATTAGAATGAGGTTGAGCCTTTATGTGACGGGCATCACAGGCACTTACTTATCAATTAAGTGTAGTGTAATTCAAGGAAGGAAAAACGATTATCCCTCAAGGTGGAAAAGCATTAATGAACCCGAGGCACGAATCCAATTAATGCTTTTCTATGAGGTTGTAATGAAAGGAGTTATAGCCAAGTTGGCTTAGCTAAAAGCGCTTCAAAACCCTTAGCGGGTAATGGTCGGCTATAGTGGAAACCTTGTCCGAACTCACAGTTTAGGTTTTTCAGATAATCCACATGACGCTGTTCTTCGATGCCTTCTGCAACAATCTTCAGATTCAACGCTTTCGCCATCGCAATAATCACGTTCACAAGCTCACGGTCGGACTCATTCTCAAACATGTTCTGCAAGAAGCTGCGGTCGATCTTAAGGCGATCAAACGGGAACTTCTGTAAGTAACTCAACGCCGAGTAACCCGTACCGAAATCATCAATGGTGAGCTTAGCGCCCAGTGCTCGTAAGTTGTCTAGCATCTCCATCAAGTCGCTACTGTGGTTGAACAACAAGCTCTCTGTCACTTCCACATCAAACAATTCAGGTGACAAGCCCGACTCTTCTATGTGCTGCTTGATCTGTTCGAAGAGTCGATCACAGTATCTAAACTGCACACTTGAGAAGTTTACCGACACAAACAGCGGTGCAACATCCTGCCACTGTGCCGCCTGTTGGCAAGCTTGACGAATCGCAAAGTCGCCCAGCTGATGAATCAGACCGTTCTTTTCGGCGATGGAGATAAACTCTTCAGGGTTCACAAAGCCAAACTTCTCGTCGTTCCAACGCATCAGAGCCTCTGCACCAACAATGACGCCGCTATCGAGATCGATAATAGGTTGGTAATACAGCTCCAGAAGATCGTGAGAAATAGCATGACGAAGACGACTTTCTAGCTCTAGGAAGCGCTGCAAATCTTGGTTCATGTTGTGATCATAGAAGCAGAATGCATTACGGCCATCTTGTTTCACTCGGTACATCGCCATGTCCGCACACGCCAGTAGCTGCTCTGCATTGTCGCCATCTTCAGGGAACACCGACATACCGACACTCGCCGACAGGAAGAACTCGTGGTTCTGCCAAACGAACGGCTCATTGAATACCGACAGCACGGTAGCTGCAAAACGTTTTGCGCTGTCGGCATCTTGTAAATCAGGGATAACCAATAGGAATTCATCACCACCAATGCGTGCCAACAAATCGGTTTTACGTACTGCGTTGTGCAATCGCTCTGCCGCCAGCTTTAACACTTCGTCACCAACGAAGTGCCCCATTGAATCATTGATTTGTTTAAAGTGATCAAGGTCGATAAACATGACCAGTACGTTTGATTTCATTCGCTCTGCGCGTGACAACTCTAAATCCAAACGTTCAGAACCATAAACACGGTTAGGCAAACCAGTAAGTGCATCATGTTTGGCTTGATATGCCAGTTCCATCTCGGACGATTTACGGCGCTCAATTTCACTGGTTAAACGCTCGTTTTGCTGAGACAAGAAATCTTTACGCTTTTTCTCTTCTTCCAGTTTGATTTTCAGTTCGACACGAGTGTTATTAAGCGTGAATGCGTACAGGAGCCCAACGACAATCATGATAGCGAGAACACTCAAACCATTGATGAACAGACGAGAGGTGTAGATGTCACGTTCACTTAATGACTCAAACCACGCCATTAATTTAAAGTGATGATGTTCGATCGGAACTTCAAAGTAGATTTTTTGCTTTAACTCTTGAGTTAACGCTTCTGGTGCCGTGATGTTTTCTTGTTCTAGTTTGCGACTGATCGAGTCCCACACTTCCATTTCAACATCATTGATCTTCAACACCATACGACTGTAGCTGTCTTCGTGTTCCTGATTAGTCAGTTGGGAGATCACCACTTGTTTGTTGATGTCTGCAATCAAGTAGCCAACAGGCTTACCAGAGAACATCACTTGCTTGACCACTTGAATAAGGACTTTGCCGCCCTCTCGTATCGCTCTGACTTCTTCAGGGTGATCGTGCTCGTTAAGCAGTCGGGAAGTGTCTATACGGTGATCGGTTTTTTCGCCAGTGGTCACAATAGTAGAGCCATCTAACCCGATTAATGTCAGCTTTTTATAGATGATTTGATTATTGACGGTTTTCGCTTCTGCTTTCTCTTGGAGCTTACGCTTCAAATTGATCAAGCTCGCGCCTAACCCGTATTCCATCGACATCCCGGAAGCAAGGTTGGCAAAAAAAGTCTGCACCGTTTTATCGGTGGATAAATGATCGACATCTTCGCTGGCAAGCGTAAATAAATTATCAAGGGTACCTGCGTAACTTTTCACCTTTAAGTCGAGTTCTCGGTGTTGTGAATCTTTTAATTTATTTTGACCTAAACTCGTTACCGTAATAATCATCGCCAAGTAGAGCGACACTAAAATCGCACTAATGGTGATGATTCTTTGGCTTGATATTTTTTTTACAGACTTTCTCATATATCTTTCTTACTATCTTCTAAGAAGTAGTCATTATAGAAATAGTAAATAGATGGGTAGTATTTCTCGACCAAGGCTTGGTAGGTCCCATCTTGCTTAATTGAATTCAAATATTGGTTAAATGCGGCTTTTAGTTCAGGAGAGCCCTTACGGAAAGCCACCGCCATTTTTTGGTTTTCTGAAATTGGACCAATGACTTTGATCTCACCTGGCCACTTCTCTAACGCAATCAATGTGTCTGCCACATCCAGCAACGTACTCTCTGCATCGTTCTTCATGATGGCGGGCACCATCTCATTCAAACGACGCTGGCCATCAGGCAGGATCACCTTCGCACCGGTGTCATATAAGTTGTAAAGGTTTGGATCTAGGCAAGAGTGCTCCATCGCGAGTACTTCGCGTCCGTTAATGAGCGCTTTCACTTTATTAATGTCTTGTTCCACGGAGCCTGTTGGTGTGATCGGCGTTAGCGTTGAATCTGTTCGAGCGATCAGCCATACCGCAGAAGGAAAGTAATCATCTGAAAAATCAATCACGTTTTTACGCCAGTCGAGGATAGTCACACCATTTGCAATCAGGTCACCTTCCACTGCCATCTTCTCACCGACGACAAGCTGCGCATCTTTGTACTCAACTTGCTGGCCTGTCAACTTACCTACTACGTTGTTCCATTGCGCTGGTACGTATTGATAGCGAACACCGAGAGATTTTGCGAACCCTTTTATGATATCGACATCAAGACCGGTCAGTGTTTGCATTTCACCTTGGTCAATGTACGAAACGAAGTTCGCGTAAGGTACACCGATATGACGTAGCACACCTCGATCTTTGATGTCTTGCAGATCGCCAGCCGAGACAGAAGTCGACATAAATGATGCCACCCCAATGGCAAGTGCCGTCATGGTTCGTTTGATTATTTTCACTGACATGGTGAATATCCCTCTCTTCTACAAAGCGCCCATTAAAGGGCGCTTTGACAGTTCAACAAGGTTAGAACGAGTAGTAAAGATCCGTAATCGCTTCGACAAGACCTTCCACATCTTTCTCATCATGGAATAAATGAGTCGAGATGCGCAGTGCTTGCGTTTCGTAAGCGTCGTCTTTGTACAGCTTGAAGTTTGTTGTACGGATGATGTATCCGTATTCTTCACGAAGACGGTCACGGAACAGAGTCAATCGCTCTTTATCTGTCACATCGCTTAATGGGTTAAACGTTGTTAGACCACTGGTTAAGCCTTCCACGTTTGGCGAATACATCTGAGCATGTGGTAACGCTTCGTTAAGCAGCGTCTTACATAGATCGCTCAGCTCTAGTACACGCTCTTGAATGCGGTCACGGCCAATCTCATCCCACATCTTACAGCTATCAGCAAGTGCTTGTTTTGCTGGGTAGTTGTCGTTACCAATGTATTGCATTTGCAATTGCTTGCCTAGGTGATCAGCGTGAGAAAGAGAAGAGTTAATCAACCACAGTGGATTTTCACGATCGCTCCAGTACTCATTCAAACGGTTGCCGTTATCACGTACGTACAAGATACCTGTCGCGCCCGGACCACACTGCCACTTATGGCCAGATCCTGCATAGAAGTCACAATCCATATCGTGGAAGTCTAAGTCGAACATACCGACAGTGTGCGCACCATCAACTAATGTTGGGATACCGTGCTGTTTTGCTAGAGAACAAATCGCTTTGGCTGGCAGCGTTGTACCTGTTTTGTAGGTAATGTGAGAGAACACGATGAGGCGAACATTGTGGTGCGCTTCAATCGCTTCACGGAAGGCTTGAATGTAATCTTCTTCTGAAACCTCTTCCGTGCCCGTGAAAACAGGAAGTTGAATTTCAACGACCTCGACACCGAAGCGGTGTTTTGCCACATTCATTGGTGACGTTGCAGCAACGTGTTCGTGGTGAGTAGTTAAGATTACATCACCCGGCTCGAAATGCAGACCGTTGATGATTGAACATAAACCGTCGGTAGTGTTACGACTCAAAATGATTTCGTCTGGATTAGCACCAAAGCCTGGTGCAACGTCTGTCACCATTTCAGAAACATGAGGCCAAGCGCCAAACTTGTCTTTCATATCCCACGGGTACTTAGCAACGATTTTGTTGTTGTCTTCGTATCCTTCAAGAACATGTTTTGGCATCGAACCCGTCGTACCAATATTCATGTAAGTCGTTCGTTTATCCAATACAAACTGCTTTTGAACTTTACGCCAAAAGCGCTTATCGTTCTTTTTACCTAGACGGCTCCAGTCGATATTCGGTTCCTTTGCTTGAACAGCACCAGAAAACGCTGAAGCACTGACGCCAGCCACAACTGCACCAGTTGCACCTTTTAAAAAATTGCGGCGGCTGCGATTAGTCTGAATAGATTCCTTGTCGCTCATCTTTTCGATCCTTGTCGGAAGTTTAGCCATATTATAAATTATGAATCCGTAACTATCTGTTACTAAACTATTATTACCTAATAGACCTATAGTTTATGGGTCCTCGCTGCAATTAAGTGACTTTAGTTCCACTTTTTCATCTCGAGTGATGATATAAGCAACATTTTATACAACATTAAATAAACAACTAAACACATAACAGAATATTCATTAAAACACTTATTACCAATATAAATCACAAATCAATTTATAACTTCCCTTAGAAATACAAATTAATGATTTGTTATATTTAAATCACAAATTAGACAACAAGGTTAATATCGCTTCTAGCACGTTAAATATGTAACAACATGTACCTTTTGGTTTAATTTGATTTGCATATAGTCTTTGAAAAAAATTTAATCAATTATTCAAGATAAACATACTAAGTTGTCAAATTAGCTATTTTGGCGAGGCGTTTTTCCTAAAGCGAGAAGCCTTAAAATAGAGGCATAGAAAAACACCCAGTAGGAGGGCGTGTTTGGTGCTTTTGATGAATGGAGCACGTCTACGCTGAGAACAAAACGTTCACACGGCTCTCAACGTAAACTTCTGTTGGTACAGACACGACGTATCGCTGGTCTCAAGATAACTGTGATGCAGCATTAATATCGATTGAACAATCTTAGTGCCTATCCCTAAAGAACCGCTCTCTGCTTCGTGCTCGATGTGATTAACAAAGGTGAAATGGATACGCGATTTATCCTCACTCAAACGCGCTTGGCAATGAACCTCAGAACCCATAGGACTATGGCGCAGCGCATTTTCTAGCAGATTAAGCACTAGGCGCTCTAGTAAACCTTTATCACCTACGGTTTGAATCTTATCGTCGACATCCATTTTCAATACGACTTCTTTGCGAGAAAACTGGCTCTGCATCGTCTCGATACATTCGGTCATGAGTGCCTCAAGATCGACAGGTCGATACTCGTAGTTTGGTATTGGCGCTTCTTTGCGCGCCGAATCAAGCAATGAGTGCAATTGCGTTGAAAGCTTCTCACAATTTCGAAAAGCCACGTCAATCAGAGGATCGGATTCCGGATGCTGCAAACGCCACGTTTCCAAGTACCCAAGTACGCTCGATAGCGGTGTTTTCAAATCGTGGCTAAGTTGCAACAAGCTCTGGCGACGATGAGAAGATTGATATTCTAACTGTAAAAACTGCTGCTGAATGTGCTTCGCCATCATCTGGTAAGAGTTCGCGATCGGCACTAACTCCGGCACTTGACGAGTAAAATCGGGTTGTAGACGAAAATCATGTTCTGCTTGCTGTTGAAGCTGATTAGTGACGCGCTCAATTGGGTTCAACAAGCTGCGCTTTACCAGAACATAAGCGCCCAATGCAAAGCCTAAAATCGACACCAGAACTAACCCCGCTAGCGCAATATAAGGAGTGTCGACCTGTGCGTTGGCGATGGCATCATGTCTGGTGCTGCCAATCACAACATAGAGATAACCCAAGGTCGAGCCGAGCTCTTCAATCGCGGCAACGGAAAACACTTTGTGCTCACCACGATTACGAGGGTCTTCACCCAAAATAGGAAAGGGTTCGTCATTTAAGAATTGCTTGATGGGCTGGAGATCCACTTTACCCATGATCTCTGCCCCTTCTGGTGCTGCATGGGTAGTGATGTTGCCCTGACTATCAAGAAAGTAAATTTCGAAATCAGGACCGATCAGCATGAGCGCATGAAAGATAGATTTAAGCGCTTTGGGGTTGTAGTCGGTACCTATCATCAATGGGCTATCATCGCGCATATGGCTTGCAAGGTCTTTGTGCAAGCTCTGCTTGGTACGCAACTCAATCGTCTCTTTCTGCCAATTGTAAGTGAGGCCTATCACCATTGCTGCCAACAAAAACCATAAGCTTGTGAATATCACTAAGCGAGATTTGAAGCTCATTTTATCGCCTCCCTAAACAGCAGCATTGGTTGTGAGCGTGATTGAGAACATGACAACAAATAAATTCACCAAGTCATTGTCTAGGTTGAAATTTATACCCAACACCCCAGACGGTCTGGATGAAATGATGATCAGAATCAGACAAAGACAACTTGCTACGTAAGCGGTTGATGGTGCTACACACGGTATGGTGATAACCGGAATGGTTGGTATTCCAAACGTGGTCAAGCAATTCATCTTTGCTATAGACTCTACCCGGACGCGTCGCTAGGAATTGAAGCAAGGTAAACTCGGTCGCAGTGAGGGTCACGTCCTTGTCATGCAAAGAGACTTGATGCAACTCTGGAATAATTCTTAACGGACCAAAATCCATCGCATCTTCTACGAGGTTTTTATCTGTTTGCACTTCCGTGGTATGACTAACACGACGCAGTACATTGCGAACTCGCGCTTGGAACTCTAATACACTAAATGGCTTGGTAATGTAATCATCCACTCCCGCTTCTAAACCGTCGACTTTATCCATCTCCCCATCTCTGGCTGTCAGCATAAGTACAGGACTCCAATCTTGT
This sequence comes from Vibrio sp. D173a, assembly GCF_030248475.1. Taxonomy (NCBI): domain Bacteria; kingdom Pseudomonadati; phylum Pseudomonadota; class Gammaproteobacteria; order Vibrionales; family Vibrionaceae; genus Vibrio; species Vibrio sp. D173a. The sequence goes on along the minus strand of NZ_JAHGAH010000079.1, from coordinate 28,130 downwards.
TGCTGACGCAAATAATGGCAGACGTCGAGACCATCACCGTCTGGCAAACCTCTATCAAGGATCAATAAATCAAAAGACTGTTGTTGATATTGCGCTTTAGCCTCGGCGATATTCGTTGCTCTCAACACTTGATGCCCTTGAAACTTGAGATGTATTTGAACCAGTTCCGCCAAATCATCGTCATCTTCCACCAGCAAGATGTTCGCGACTAAATTGATTGCCTGTTGTTCCATGGTCCTTTCCTTGCCTTCAAGTATCCTCACTTTGCACATGACCGAAACAGGTCAGAAATCCTTTCAAAAAAGGTTCCGATGACGCCATGAGGGATGCGCTTAGTACAAGGACTTTGGAAAGGAGACGTCATCGGAGCCTGTTTTATTCGACTCGAGTGATGGTGACTTTCGCACCAGGGTTCAAGAAGCGGTGGTTCGCAGAGAGCGCAGAATTAGCCAATCCATCATCTTGGCTAATAACACCAGCATGGAAAGCAACGACATCATTGCTATCATTACGAGCAGCATTGAAACCTTCACCACCACCTGCGGGCCCCGGAATGGTGGCTGCAAGCTCATCGTTCAGCTCCGTACCGGCATCCCAAACGTTCATGCTCATTTCATAGCTTTCACCGACCGCTAACGATTTTAGCGACAGCCCTGTTTCACCAACAAAAGCATCGTTGGTATTCACGAACATAGACGCCACAGACAAGTAACCGTAACGACGAGGGTCAACAGTGATGGTGACTTCATCTGAAGACCCCGGCAGCACCAATCCGTTACCTGACACGCCTTGGTAAACATCGTCATTACTGCTCATCAGATTAATTAGCTCTGCGTTACTGCCACCCTCAGCAAGGTGCTCAAGTTCAACGGATGCGGCTTGGCCAATTTCAAACAGTTGGTAGTCACCGTTATGAGTGAGCACTGCGAGCGGAGACATAGGTTGGTTCGCGGTTAGATTAGCGACGTTGACAGTGTAGCGGTACGACTTAACTACATCGTTATCATCATCGCTTGGACAACCGGCGAGCAAACTGACCGAAGCGGCTACGAGTAAGATTCTGACTTTCATACATCCCCCTTACTTCACAACGATGGTGATGGTCGCAACTGGATTCAACCAACGATGACTGCCGCTGTCTAGATCACTGATACCACCTGTTGGGTTGCTGTCACCCAAGTTACCCGGATGCACGTGCACTTTGTCATTTGTTACCGTAGCTTCAACGCCTGTGCCGCCAGAACCAAAGGTAATGAAAGGTGGGTTTGGCATGCTAGACGCAAGTTCATCGTTCGCCTCTGTACCGGCATCATAACTTCTTAGTGTTGCCCGGTATGTTCCCGCTTCAGTTGGGATTTTCCAGCTGTCTAGCCCCACAAAACCATCGTTGGTTGGCAGCAACATCGCGCTAAGAGAAAGATAACCATAGTCACCACTGTCCATGGTGAAAGTGGTTGCAACGCCTGGGTTTAAAATACCGCCTGCTGGATTTTCTACCACAATCCCGCCCGCATTACCGATGAGGCTTGCAAGGCCAGAGATATCACCACCTTCTGCCATTGCTTCTAATTCTGGGGTCGCGACTTCACCCGTTCTGAACATTTGAAGATCAGAGCCATGAGCCGCAACAATCAGTGGTGTGAAGTAAATACCTTTGGTTGCGTTGGTCACGGTGATTTCCAATTCCGCCGCGTTCACTGATGCAGAGCCTAGTGCCATCGCGACTGAAGTCATGACGAGTCCAAATTGGGTACGTTTTTTCATTGTGATTCCATCCTTTAACGAGGTTTGAACTACCCAAGCCCATGTGTACGGCTTTACTTCTTTGTTCGTGACTGGGGTAGGTTAAGCATTACGCTTCGAACGTTTTGCGTTCTTGCCTCTAAGAATGACGAGCAAATCTATCAGCAACTTCATCGAAATCTCATAAAATTCTCACAAGTGCTGTTCAATCTCTCTCAACAGTAATTTATTGCGCTGATACCACTATTTACTCTTCACTCACTTACCATCTACAATATGCCATTCTCTATTTACACCCGACTCTCTTCATGATTCAGAACGTACTGTCTGCCTACTATGGCGAAATCTATGGCATTGCTTTTTTCAACCATTACCTGAGTAACTACGCACGTAGTGAACAGCCACTCCTTTGGCAAACCTTGATAGAAGTAGAAGAACTCACCGCAGAAAAGCTCAAACCTATTTTGCTTGCAAATGACATGGATATTGAAAACCGGCACCAAGAGATGCTGGATAAAGGCTTGGCAGATGCAACCAAGTGGTTCGGTTTACCATGGCAAGAGTTGGTGGCAACTCTTTTGAAGTGGGTAGAACCTTATGAGGTCAAGTATCGAGAGTGGTATGAAGAAGTGAAAACTTCACAGCAATATTCAATCACTGAGCGAGAAGCGATCGAGTTGATTGCAGACCATGAAACGGCTATTTATCACTGTTGGCAGCAATACCACTCTGGAGTATCTGGTTTGCCTGCGCTCGACGCGTTTTTGACAAAATATCGCTAAAGAGAGACGGGCACACTTGAACCATGTGGAGTCGTGCAAGACAATATCTCTATTCATTTGCGCACCACTGACTATTTATGGTTAACCCAAAACTTATCGCCCTACTCCCTGATCTTGCTTCGTTTATCTTAGTGGTAAACGAAGGTAGCTTTACTGCTGCCGCCAAAGAACTCGGTGTGACACCGTCAGCACTCAGTAAGCTGATCACGCGCCTAGAACAAGCGCTCTCAGTAAAATTGTTTGAGCGCACCACTCGCAAATTGATCATCACGCAAGCAGGGCAAAAAGTTTACGACCAAAGCATTGCCATGGTAAACGCGGCTCAGCAAGCGGTTGAATTGTCGGCGGAAGATCATGCCGAGCCCACTGGTGCTCTCACAGTGGCGGCTCCCGAAGCCTTTCTTAATTCCGTGCTTCAGCCATTTGTGCTGCCATTTCTAGACCGTTACCCAAATATACAGCTCAAACTGCGTGCTGCCGATGGTGAGATTGATCTGTTCCGCCAAGGCATCGATGTTGCGTTTAAGCTCACCGACAAACCCGATGAGAATCTGGTACTCAAAGAGATCAGCAAGACCAATCTGGTGTTGTGTGCTTCTCCAGATTACCTCGCCAAGCACGGTATGCCAGCGCACCCAACCGAGCTTGAGCAGCACGACTGTATTTACCTTGCAGAGAACGACAAAGACAACATCTGGTCATTCTTTAAAGAAGAAGCCTTTCATTCCATTGCTGTGATTGGCCGTTATGCCGTCAACCACTCTCAAATGCGCTTAAATGGCGTTAAGTCCGGCTTAGGAATTGGGATCTTTCATGACTTCGTGATTAAAGACGCGTTAGAACAAGGTGAAGTGGTGGAAGTTCTACCAGATTGGATGATAAAAAGTAACTACCACGGTGCTATCGCGATGCAGTATGCACAAACCAAGTACATGCCTGCTCGCCTGCGTGTTTTTATCGACTTCGTAAAGGAGCATTTAGTCTCCGAGGACACTAACCATGCTTGAGCTAACCATGTTTGAAGAGGCTAACCATGTTTAATGCCATCCATCACGTCGCGATCATTTGCAGCGATTACCCAAGGTCAAAACGCTTTTACACTGAAGTGTTGGGATTGAAAGTCATTGCTGAGAACTATCGCGAAGCCAGAGACTCATACAAGCTTGACCTAGCTTTACCTAACGGCAGCCAAGTTGAACTGTTTAGTTTTCCAGGCGCACCGGAGAGACCGAGCTTTCCCGAAGCACAAGGGCTACGACATCTAGCGTTTTTGGTTGATGATGTTGAACAGGTGAAAGCCTACCTAGAATCGAATGACATTGAAGTTGAGCCAATTCGTATTGACGAATTCACAGGCAAAGCATTTACCTTCTTCCAAGATCCAGATGGCTTACCGCTGGAGATTTACCAGAAATAAAAAGAGCTAGCACTTAGCTGGCTCTTTTACTATTCCACTCTTTTCTGTGTTGCTAATTCAACGCTGTTTTCAGCTTCTCGACTCGGTTGAACAACAACCAATCCAGTGCGAGAACCGTCACAATCGCCAAGCCACCCATCGGGAACGCCAGACACAATACGACTAACGTTGCCAAACCAAGCTTCCAAATGCCATCTTGCTGAAACTTAGGTGGCGCCCCCAATGCTGCACTGCGGCTAGGGCGACGAATCCACCACATCACCACACCTGTGATTGAGATTAAGATGAACGCCAAACAGAACACCACGTTGAGTACTTTGTTAAGCACACTGACATCGCCTTGGTGCAATGACACACCTGCCGCCATAAACTCGGCAAATAGGCTGTAATCTTGCCACGTCACGTCCACCAGCAAGCGACCGGAATATTGGTCCAAGTGACTGGTGCGATCTTGTCTTGGATCGGAAATATCACCGCCCATCGAGTTAGCCGCAACGGTATAAACGCCTGTTTCAGAGCGTGGCAAAAACAGCTTATAGCCCGTAAAGCCCATCATTTCCGCTTTATGGATGATGTCGTCAATAGACAGCGCACCTTGGCTGCCTGCGTATGGCATCTCTTCCTTCATATTGGCATGATCATGAGCGGGCTTATCTTTTGACTCAGGCACAGCAGCAAGCTCTAAGTTCCATGGCATTTCTTCAGACGCACCATGATTTAGATCTTTGTGTGTCAATATCGATTCTGGTTTCTCGCCCCATGTGTAATAAGTTGGGAAGGTATTCCACGCCTGCACCATTTTTGCTCCCCAAACTCCTGCCCAAGACAAACCTGAGATTAAAAAGAACAGCAACACAATCGACAACACGCCACCTAAGTTCGCGTGTAAATCTCGCATCAAAATACGAGTGCCGTTGCCAAAACGGATTTTCATAAAGCCTGCTCGGCTTGCGTTATCTCTTGGCAGCCAAAGGTACAAACCAGACACCAAAAGTAAAATGCCCAAACTTGCGGCAATTTCAATTAAGCGGTCGCCTAGGTCACCGATGAGCAAAGTACCGTGAATGCTGTTCATCAGTTCATAGATGCTATCACCACGGTCAATGGTGCCTTGTACGTCCCCAGTGTAAGGATTTACTGCAACAATCAGTGAGCTACCTTCTTGGTTTTGAATCGAGAATCGGTTGGCGATATCGGCCGTTTTAGCAGGTACAAATTGAGTGGCATTAAAATCGGGATAGGTCTGCTTTACGGTTTCTAATTGGGTGGAGACAGGAACAGGTTGCTCTTGTGGCGAAACTTGCAATATCGCCTCGTATCGAGCCAGTTCGATTTCATCATCAAACAGCATCACAAGCCCTGTAAGGGAAAGAATGAGCATGAACGGGATAACGAATAATCCTGCGTAGAAGTGCCATCGCCACGTCATAAAGTAGATGGATTTTGCGCGCGAGGCTTCCTTGAGTTGAGGCTTTGCCGAGTTTCTCAACATATGTATTTTCCTTTTTTCATAGTTAAACGCCCAAATTCAGCCAAACGCATCCAGCGCATACTTCATAGGTATGCGGCGCTATTTGACTTAGATTCGGGAGTACCACTGCTCGAAGTGGCAGTGTTGTTGGCTTTATTTACTTGTAATTGTTTTTGTTATGAGAAAAGGGAAACAGGTGGCGCGCGAGGAACTGGCGTTTCAAATCGCACACTTAGAGCCAAATAAGTGTAACTGTCAGAAATCACCGAGCTCAGTCGTGAAAGTATCGGTGTCGTTGGAAGTGTATCGTGATGAAAAGTCGAGAAATGGCTAAAAGGACAAGGCTTGCCTTTGTGGCTGACAGAGTTGTCGCCCTCTTCTATCTGAACCAATTCAAAACCGTTAAGCGTACATAGCGTCGCCCACACGCCCACGCTGTTACCATGAGCATTGATAACAGGCATCAGCGTCACTAGCACCCAACTTAGAGCACTAGCAAATAGCATGGAGCGATAAAAAGGAATTAATCTAAGCATAACGGTGACTTAACAAATTTCACACAGCGTAGCCAATTCTGAGTGGTAGCTCAAAAAGAGAATCAATAAGTGGATTCTGCCTCACAGGTTTTCTTGAACACCTCGATTGACAGGCACAAAAAAGCCCGTCGTAGTGGCGGGCTGATATCGTATTCTTTCAAATAACTCAGTGAGCGATTAGCCGAAAAGCTTGCTCCAAATGCTTGGGTTACGCTTGTCGTGATACTCTTCACGTAGGCTATCGATTTCACTCAGCTGGTCTTTAGCTTCTTCTAGCTTGCCTGCATCAAGATCCGCTTCAATCTTGTCTAGCGTTACCGTCAGCTTGTTAAAGCCTTCTAGGTAGATATCGAACTTCTCTGGTGGGTAATTACCACGCTTAGATTGCTCAACGATCGCTTGCAAACTATCAATCGCAGATTTCATGGTGTCAACATCAGACGCTTCTGCCGCCTGCTTGAATTCCATCTTCATCTGCTTCATGTTTTGTTTTAAATCGACGGCTTCTGCCATTGCGTATGTTGAGCCCAACGCAATTACACACCCCAATACTAAAGGACGTAACATCTTCACTTCTCCATTGAATACCGAATTCTCAGTCGGCTTTTTAATGCGAGCAGTGTAAAGCAATCCCTTAACACTTGCATAACCAAAAATGTAATCAAGTTTATGCGTTGCGAATCTCGTCATACTCTGCAATTGGCTTGCGGCCACGTAGCTCTAAGAAGGCTAAGAATTGTTGTGCTGAGTGGGTAATAACCTTGCAGCTGTCGATACCAACTCTATCCATTAACTCGCCCACCAAGTTTAGGTTACCTACATCGTGGCAGAAGTGCGCATCACTGCCCGTAGTGAAGAAGACACCGAGATCCTTACCGATTTGTGCGATCTCATGACAGCGGTCCACACTGCCCACTCGGCTGTTGCCTTTCAGTGTGGTGTTATTGATTTCAATCGCGACATTGTGCTCTTTTGCACACTTCAGCACGGCTTCAAAATCAAAGTCAAAGTTGGGGTTACCCAAATGACCTAGCGCATCTACACGACCGTTTTTGATGATGTTCAACAACGCTTCAGTATGCGTAGCACTGTCCGCTGGGCGAAATACTGGCTCGTGAAAGCTAGCAATCACCCAATCCAAATTGCGATCAACACTATCTGGAATATCGATGTCACCCTGAGTATTCATAATGTTGGATTCAACGCCGCGGATAATCGCAACACCTTCAAGAAAACGAGGCAGAATTTTTTGGTTAGAGAAGAACCAGTAATGAGGCGCCCCCGGCATTGACTCAGCGTGATCGGTCGTACAGAACATATCGAGTCCGTTCTCTTTTGCCGATTTCGCGTTTTCAATCAACGTGCTATAAGCGTGACCGCTGGCGTACGTATGCGTGTGGGTATCAACCTTAAGTTCCATCATCTACTCTCTTGGTGCGCAAATTGACGGCCATTGTATACCCACAAGCAAGCTGTCGTCAGCCCAATCTTAGTTGGCAAGCCAACCCTACTCTTCGCTGATGGTTTTGATCAAAGGCAGTGCCTTCTCCCAGCCGTGATTGAACATCGACACAAAATCACTGTGAGTATAAATGGTGATACTCAACAATAAGCGATCATCTAACGTGTCGATCTGATAGATCTCTCGTGATCCGATCCACTTTGAGGCTAGGTCGCCATCCAATTGCTGCCGATTATCTGGATTAAAGATGGCGACATGATGAAACTCGAGTTTGTGTAACGGCTGCACTGTATCAATGACCGCCCTCGTCCCACCCATATCAGGGTCAAAAAAGGTAATATCACCACCCTCTTCCCATACACCATCAAATCGAGATTGAGGTGAAAAGGCTTGCGCCCATCGTTTGTATAATTCGACATCGGTCAGCACGCTCCATACGCGCTGAGGCGTCGCGGCAATCTCGACGTGATAGTTTAAAGTCAGCATATTTTCTCTCCCAGCACCTTTCTTGACGCTAGTTCAATCTAGTTAAAAATCAAACAGGCACTGACGTTTACACTTCATTTGTCACAGCTTGCTAGGCTAAACCTATCCTTAAGGTGTTTTAGGTCGCAGTAAATGTATACGGCGTGCCGAGAACCGAATCCAGCAGGTATTCATTACCGTCGCTAGGACAATTAAACTGATGCCCATAACCTGAATATCACTCATTTGGTCTTCAAAGAACGCCCATTGCCACACCGCGGTAAACAGCAGGTTGGTGAATATAAGTGGCGCTAATTGAGATCCACTACTTACCAGCTGATACGCTTTTGAACGAAATACCTGCGTATTAATAATCAGCAATGACATCAAGAATATGAGTGCGGTATTGGGCGTTTCAAACATGTTTATCGACAATGAGCTAGCCAACACACTCGAATCATTGACCAACACGAGTGGCAAGATAAGTAGAGCTGCAACACCAAAGGTCCAAAAATTGATTTCTAGTGGTGATAGACCGCTCTTACTTGCTTTGTATAGCGTCAATTGAGAGCCTGAGTTCAATAACCCACCAGCAAGCCCCAGTAATAAGTCGACACGCCACGTAAACTCACCATCCGCTCCTGCCAACAAAACAACACCAGAAAATGCCATCACAAGTGCGACTATCGTCGACATGCGGATTTGTCCACGCATAAAAAGCCTCTCCACAATGGGCATAAACAGTGGCCCGGTCGCGAACAGCACTACCCCTTCAACTAGAGTCAACGTTTGTAGAGAGGCGATAAAACATAACTGACACATACCAATGAAAAAAGCACGGAGCAAAATCGGTTTAATGGTATCGATGGTAGGTAATTTGAGATTTCTAAAGCGCAGCATGACCAATAAAATGAGAGCTGGAGTAAAGAAGCGTAAAAAACTGAACATGGTCACGGACAATTCGTCACTGAGCTGTTTTGCTAACAGTCCTGTAACAGATAAGCTTAATGTAGACATCAACATAAAGATGACGGGTTTATTTTCTTCTTTCATTGGATACTCCTTAATTCACGGAGTATTTTAAGAAAAGGCACAAGCGAGAAATAGCGAGTATTTTTAAACGCTAATGTAAGCAAAACTTACAATATAAAGTTGTTTAAAGATGAAAAAAGAAGGCATTCGGAGTAAAGATACCATGCGCAAGTTAGTCCCTTTGAAGTCCACCTACGCCTTTGTCGCGGTTGCCGAGACAGGCAGCATGACAGAAGCCGCTCAACTACTCTCAGTAAGCCATTCCGCTGTGAGTCAAGCCATCAAATCTCTCGAAAGCCAAGTGAATAAACCGCTGTTCGATCGAGTCGGTCGCCAAGTTCGTCTCAATAACGACGGCAAAAAATATTACCGCAAAGTCGCCCCTGCACTCGAGCAGCTCGTTGATGCAACAGAAGCGCTCCTTCACGACCAAAATTCAAAACGGATTACCTTTAATATGGCCAATTCACTGGCCCTGCATTGGTGGATTCCTAGAATGTCGAGTTTACAAGACTTCGCTCCGCAACTTGATGTTCGCTTATCCAACCTTATTGGGCAGTTCAGTTTAGAGCAAGAAGGTATTGATGCTGCTTTAGTGCACGGTAGCCCTCAAGAGTGGCAAGATTACTACTGCGAGAAGTTGAGCGACGATGAGTTAGTCCTGGTGTGCAGCCCAGAACTATTAGATCAACCAAATAGCCAAGACATCAAACAGCTGTTATCAACCTACCCAATTATTGAAGTCACCAATGACCGCCGCAAGCACGATTGGCAAATCTGGCAGGAACAAACTGGCATAGAAAGGCCAAAAGGAAAAAAACCGGTTACCTTTGACATGTCCATTCAAGCAGTACAAGCGACCATTCGCCGTCTGGGCTTGCTGGTCACACATCGATTGTTCGTAACAGATGACATCAAATACGGCCAGTTGGTCGAACTAGGACAGCCTATCGTTAATCCATCCCAACAATTCTACTTGATATGTCCACCGCATAAACTTAAGCATGAAGCCTTTCATTTGTTACGTTCTTGGCTACGACAAGAATTTAGTCAAACGAAAGTGTAACTTGTTGAGTATTAGCAAGGTATTAGCTAGGCATTAAGACATTTATTCGTTTTCTAGGTGAATAGAATAATGCCGGAATTGGTATAAAGTAAGAAGAGTACTTTCAAACCCAAGGACGGTTTTATGCGGTTGTATCATGTTTTTCTGAGTAGTGTTTTACTCATGGGACCACTGGCAGTTTGTGCAGAAACGGCGAATAACGGTGACGACACTGATTTCACAACATTTATTATTGGCGGCCAACAAGCCTCTGCTAATCAACTCCCTTTCTTTGCTCGCCTAATATTGCACCGCACTGGCTCACGTCAGTTTGCCAACATCTGTGGTGGTACGATCGTCAATGACCGCTACATCATGACCGCTGCACACTGTGTAGAATCGGACGTATTTACTGATGGTTGGACAATCAATGATCTTCGAGTCTTGGTGAAGAACCCAACCATGAATGATGTGTTTGTTGAAGAGTTCAAAGACGTACGTTCGATTACGATTCATCCAGACTACAATCCCAATGACCTGTGGATTAACGATATCGCCATTTTGGAGCTCACTCGTCCAATCACTGATAACGTTCAATCTATCACTTTGCCGCAAGACTTTGGTGACTACAGTAACCAGTCGGTGTACCAGGTTTTCGGGCTTGGGCAAACGTCAACCGACGACCAAACAGGACCGAATTACCTTCGCTGGGCAGAAATTCAGCCGCTCAACGATAGCCAATGTATTTCACTGGTGCCCGACTTCAACTCACAAGAAAGTTTGTGTGCGAATGGCTTTCCAGACCGCGATTACACAGGGATTTGTAGTGGCGATTCGGGCGGACCATTAACCTACCAGGATAACAACGGTAACTATCAGCAAATCGGTATTGTCAGTTATGGCTCTTCTAGATGTGAATCCCCAGCGATTCCAAGCGTATTTACCGAAGTGTTGAATTATACCCCGTGGATCGAAGCACAAACCAGCGCTGGAACAAAAACAACTTATGATGCCTCGCTTGCGGCAACCGAGGATTATCATAGCGAAGGAGACTCCGGTTTTGACCCAGAGGATACCCTCAGTAACGACTTTGGCAGCAATGGCAGCAGTGGGGGTTCTATCGGGTTCGGATGGCTCGCATTAGGCGGTTTACTCACGTGGTTAAGACGCCGAGAAGCCTTGTAGCAAGTGGCTTTAACCTTAGTTACACTTTTTAGAATAAAAACGCTACTTATCGAGATTTTCCTATTCATTCCATGCCGATAATCCTGTTATTATCGGCTACCCAACCACTTACAGATCAAACTCATGAATAATGCTGCATCGGATCGCCGTATTCAAAGTTAAAGCGATGCTGTTTCTGACGCTTGGTGTCACCTTCTCTGTGTTTGCCGGATTTGTCCTATCGCAAATGTTTAGACGAGCTACTTGAAGTAAAGCCAACACCTCAATCAGAGCTAAGCGCACTATAAGACTTTGCGCTTTAATCGAGAGTTGATGATATCTTCAATCAGCTTTTGTTCTTTCTTGGCTTTTTCGTAGTTTTGTTTGGTGCGCCAACGTTCCAGTACCTTCTCCAAGCCTTTAACTCGGGCATGTTTGTAGTCGAGGTGTTTTTGTACAGATGCACATTCCGCTTGCATCACCGCTTGTTCGTGTTCGTGGTGGCGCAGCATCTTTTGAAGCATTTGGTCTACGCGGTTGAGGTTCATCAAAGCCGCGCTATTGAGCACAGGAGTCGTTAATGCGGATTGTCCGGCATGGTTTTTCAAGGCAGAAAGCTGCGCTAACTGCATCGTAAGATGAGAGTGACGCTGACGCATAACATCAAGCTGTTGTCCCACTCTGTCACGCTGCTTTTCTTCCATCAGTTGCAGCTTGCCTACTGCCTTAAGTTTCGATTCCATCTAATTCCTTAATCCGCTTATCAAACTGCTACTGCTGTTCACTTTGAAACATCTGCGCTAACGCCGTCAAACTGGTTGGATAGTCCACCGCTTCATTGGCTGACTGTTGTAAATAAGCACGTAAATGCGGATACATAGAAACCGACTGATCCAACTCTGGATCTTGTCCGGGTTGGTATCCTCCCAGTGGTAATAACTCTTTCACTTGCAAGTAGTTGGAGTAAAGCTGACGGAAGTTATTCGCAATAGTACTGTGCGCCTCATGAGTGCAAGCATTCATGCAGCGACTGATAGACGCATTGATATCAATCGCAGGATAGTGGCCTTGCTCAGCGAGTTGACGAGACAGCACTACATGCCCATCAAGGATCGCTCGAGCCGAATCCACAACAGGATCTTGTTGGTCGTCCCCTTCGGCGAGAACGGTATAAATCGCAGTCAAACTTCCGTTAGGGTTTTCGCTGTTCCCTGCTCGTTCGAGGAGCTGAGGTAACACGCTGAATACCGAAGGTGGATAACCACGTGAGGCAGGTGGTTCACCCAAAGAAAGGGCAATTTCACGTTGTGCCATGGCGTAACGTGTCAATGAATCCATCAGCAGTAACACGTCTTTGCCTTGGTCGCGAAAATACTCCGCCACACGATGGCAAAGTAGTGTCGCACGCAGTCGCATCAGAGGAGATTCGTCGGCTGGCGCAGCTACGATAATGGCTTTCTTACGCGCTTCTGGGGTGAGGTTGCGTTCAACAAATTCACGAACCTCTCTCCCACGTTCGCCAATTAATCCCACCACAATCACATCGGCCTCAGTGTTCTGCGTGATCATGCCCATCAAGACACTTTTACCGACGCCACTGCCCGCCATTAAACCGATACGCTGGCCTTTGCCTACGGTGAGCAAACCATTGATCGCGCGAACCCCAACATCTAAAGGCGTATCAACAGGACGACGCTTAAGCGGGTTGATCGGTTTAGGTTCAAGTGAGACACGATCTCCCCCCTTAAGCGGCGCACCATCATCAAAAGGTTCGCCAAGCCCATTCACTACACGTCCTAGCCATTGTGAACTGAGCTGGACCGTACTGTCGCCGTCAAGGGGGATCACCTTGGCGCCAGCGAACAAGCCACCTAAGCGGCGAATTGGCATTAAGTAAGCCACGGTATGATCAAAGCCAACCACTTGTGCCTCGATCATGTCGCCCTCAGCGGTTTCAACCAGACAGCGCTGTTCAAGTTTGAATCGGCACCCGACGGCTTGCAGCATTAAGCCGTTCACTTTGATCAAACGTCCCGTCACTCGCGCGACAGGAATCGAATCGAGTGACGCTAATGCATCACTCAATCGTTCGTTTAACAGCTCGTGGCTCAACGTGTTACTCATGCTCAGTGCCTACCTGTGGCATCGAGACTTCGTCAAGTAAGTGTTGCTTCACGTTATCCATACAGGCCTGCAGGCGTGAATCGCAGCTCGCATCCGCCTCTGCATCCTCTGTCACAAGTTGGCATCCACCAACAGGTAGCTCTGCATTAGCGACCAGTTTCCAAGCCGTCGGTAAATCCGCGTTAATTTGTGTAATGCGCTCCAAATCCTGCGGGTTGAGATGAACAATCACGCTCTCTGCTTTGCCCGGCATGGCTGACAAGGTTTCATAGACCAGAGCCAGAATCTGTTGCGGCATCAAGGTGAGCTCCGCACGAATCACTTGCTGCGCGACTTTCTGCACCAATTCGCAGATCATATGACGCTGTTGTTGCTCTTTTTCATTCTGCCAACGAGATAAGGCATGGAACAGCTCATTGACTGGTTTAGCCGCTTCCACAAAGCCCTGTTTTCCGGACTGCTCTCCAGAGATAAACCCCTTCTGGAAACCTTCTTTCTGCCCTTCCAGCAATCCTTGTTGTTTGCCTTGCTCAATCCCTTGGCGAAGCCCTTCATCATGCCCTTGTTGTAGACCTTGCTGGAAGCCAGCCTCAAGCTGCTGTTGAACATCCGCTTGCGTATCTTGCCAACCTTGTTCGTCTAGTGCGAAGTTATCTTCAATGTTCACTGGCTGAGCCAAAGGCGGAAAACGATGTAAACGGTAGCCGCTTGGTGGTAAGCGCATGGCGCTTGATCTTCTCTCGCTCATCGCCTTACTCCACCGTTGGTTCTTCGTAGAGTACCAGTTGGATTTCGCCCGCTTCATCAAGCTCTCGTATCAACTGCATAATATCTTGGCGAGCACGCTGTACTCGGCTCAGTACCACTGCACCACGCAGCTCCATGTCATCTTCTAACGCTTTGACCATACGTTGTGGCATAGAGCGTTTGATGGCTTGCTGTAAGGTAATCTCTGCACCTTTCAATGCCACAGCCCACAACTCTAGTGGAATTTGCTGAACCAACGCGTCCATGGTTTCCTCGCGCTGACGACCGAGCACCAGAAAGTCGAACATGTTCTCTTCGATTTCGTTGACCACGTTCTCGTCATGCAATTTGAGCATTTCCATCAAGGATGCGCGGTCACCTTCAAATCGGTTAATGATATCCGCCGCTTGTTTTACGCCCGATAGCGGTGTGCTTTGGCTTGCAGACACTTTATCGATACAGCGCTCCACCAACTCATGCAGATCGTTTGCAACTTGATGATCAATATCTTGCAATTGAGCGATGCGGAACAAGATTTCATCATGATAATCCTGAGGCAAGTGCTTCAAGACCGCAGAAGAGCTGTCCGCAGGCAAGTACGCCAAGAAGATGGCTTGCATCTGAGGGTGTTCATTGACAATGAAACGGGCAAGTGTTTCTGCTTCTACCCACTGCAAACGCTGCATGTTATTGCGAATTTCATCGCCGTACAGGTTGTTGAGTAAGCCCTTAGCCAGATCATTACCCAAGGCTTTACGTAAAGTATTCGACAAGTACTCTTTTGATGCGCCACGAATACCACTGTGTTCACGGAAATCTTCAAAGAAATGTTGAATCACATTGCGGGCAGAATCACTTTTGATGCCATTCAACTTTGCCATTGCACGTGTCACCCGCTGGGTTTCATCACGGCTAAAATGCTGTAACACTTTAGCTGCTGCATCTTCACCCATGCCCAACAGCACAAGCGCGGTTTTTTCTACATAACTAAGCGTCTGCTTTGACGTCGACTGTGCTGTGTTCATTGATGTTTACCCATTGTTTCAGAATTTCGGCTACACGCTCTGGCTCTTCGTTAGCAATAAGCTGTAGATGTTTCAATTGAATCTCTAGTGGAGAACCCGCTGGCGGCAGCATGTCGCTGTTCACATCCAAGCCGGACGATACGGCAATACCTTTCTCTGACAGTTTGCGGTTAAGCACCTCTTCGCGCTCACGCTCTTCACGAGTTTGGAGGTTATCGTATTGCGGTTCTTCTTGTGGCTCAGCAAATTCAAGTTCTTGAGCAGGCTTATCCGCTCCCGTTAAATGCATGATCAACGGGCGCAGCACAAAGAAGATCATCGCTAGCCCCAACACACCGCCAATCACGTAACGCAGTGGCTGCTGAACTGTTGGGTCTTGCCACCAAGGCAGTGCTGGCGGCGCGTCGATCTCAATTGGGGTGAAGTTAAAGCTCATCAAACTCAAGCTGTCACCACGCGCATTCGAGATACCCACAGCGTCCATGATCATGGTTGAGATTTGCGATTTATCCGCTTCACTCCACGCGACGCCATCCGGGGCGGCTTGCGAGTTAAGCAGAACTGACACGCTAAGCTTTTCAACTTGACCTTGTTGGTACTGAGTTCGACGCACACTGCTGCCTACCGCATATTGGCGATTCACTTCTGAACGTGCATTGGTGTTCTGGCTATCGTTGGTTGGCGTTTCACCAGTTACGGGAGGTTGATTGCTTAACGAGCCAGGAATGCCTAACGCGATTTGATCAACAGAATTGTTTTGAATAGTGTGTTCATTACGAACGACTGGTGCGTTGTCGAGGATCTCTTGTGTCTCTTCGACTTGGCTAAAGTTCATATCCGCCGCAACTTGTACGCGGAAGTTACTTGGCCCTACGATTGGCGTTAGCATGTCAGCCGCGCGTTGGATGATTTGCTTCTCAACGCTCTTTTGGTATTCAAGGTATTTCGCGTTCACTTTGCCCGCTTCAGCAGAAGCCACATCCGCACTCAATAGTCGACCGTATTGGTCAATGACCGAGACAAATTCAGGCTTCATTGCTGTCACGCTGCCAACCACCAGGTTGATGATAGCTTCGACCTGCTCAGGCTTAAGATCTTCGCCCGGCTTAAGCTCTAACATCACAGACGCCGATGGATTTTCCGTGTTTTGGCGCACAAACAAGGTTTGACGAGGAATCGCAAGATGGACACGTGCATTCGCTACTGTATTTAGCGACATGATAGTGCGCACTAACTCACCTTCTAAACCGTGACGATAACGTGCCGTTTCCATAAACTGGCTGGTACCTAGCGAGCTGTCTTCTTTTAATGAGTCCAGACCCGTTGGCAATTTCGCTTTCACCCCTTTCGAAGCAAGCAGCATGCGGATGCGGGCAACTTCACCTTCTGGAACCAATACTTGGCCGTTTTGCTCTTGCATGCGGTAGCTAATGCCTTCGCTTTCTAATACCGACACAATTTCGCCGATATCAAAACGCTCTTGTTGGCTGTATAACGGACGGAAGCTTTGCGAAGAGCTCCAAAGCGCCACCACGATGATGGCCGCAACAATGGCCGCTAACACCGCGGATAATACGAGGTTACGTTGGCTGCTCGACCACAATTGTTTGATTTTATTGGTTACGTCATCCATTCCTCGATTTGAGGAAGGAGTCTGAGTTGTACCGGCATGCATTGCAGAATTACCGGCCACTTGAGTGGAAAGTTCTGACATGGGTTACACCGGCATCTTCATGATATCTTCAAAGGACATGACCACTTTGTTGCGCACTTGCATCAAAGCATTGAATGAAAGGCTCGCTTTTTGGCTGGCGATCATCGCGCCAACCAAATCATCACTTGCGCCCGTTTCGACGGCGGTCATTTTTTGACTCGCTACCGATTGATGCTGATTGACCGTATCCAGCACATTGGTCATCGCTTGTGAGAAAGACAATGGGGCGTTCAAAGATTGTTGATCTAACGGGTTTGCACTCACAACAAATTCTGGCGGCTGAACTTGCGTTCGCATTGCCTCCATTTTAGACAGCATTAATTGCTCTGCTGAGACTGCATTAGTTGGTTGACTTGCCATCTACTTTTCTCCTTTTAGGCAGCCGAGCCAAGCGCCGACTGTAAATCAATACCGTGTTCGCGCATGGCGGCGAGCTTGTAACGTAACGCTCGAGTAGACACTCCCAAAGCGTTGGCCGTTTTAGTTCGGTTTCCACCAAACTGACGTAATTTGTCGAGAATAAACTGGAACTCAGCTTGCTTCTTCGCCTCAACGTGGCCAAAGCTTGAAGCCGGTTCAGCGGAAGGCACAGGCGCCAGCAATTCGATTGGCAGCATCAGATCATGCGCGGTGATGTAATCCCCGTGACGCATGACAAGTGCACGTTGAATGACGTTTTCGAGTTCGCGAATATTGCCCGGCCAGTGATATTGGCTCAGGGCAGAAATGGCATCTTGAGACAGATGGCAGCGGCTGCCGTCTTGGTATTTTCCAATAAAGAACTGACTGATCGGCAAAATGTCTTCTTTGCGCTCTCGCAGAGGTGGCCAATGCAATGGCAGCACATCCAAGCGGTAGTAAAGATCTTCACGAAATGTGCCTTTTTGCACTTCTTCGCGCAGGTCTTTGTTGGTTGCAGCGATCACTCGGATATCCAACTGAATCGCTTTATGACTGCCAACACGTTCCACTTCTCGCTCTTGAAGCACACGTAATAACTTCGCCTGCACCGCTGGTGACATCTCACCAATTTCATCCAGTAGAATCGTGCCACCATTGGCCTCTTCAAACTTACCGCTTTGCGAATTGGTGGCACCAGTAAATGCCCCTTTCACGTGGCCAAACAGTACTGCTTCCAACATAGATTCTGGAATCGCAGCACAGTTCACTGCGACAAACGGACCGTCATCACGAGGAGATTGCTCATGAACATAACGTGCCAGCACTTCCTTACCCGTACCCGATTCACCAGTAATAAGCACGCTGGCATTGGTGCAGGCAGCGCGGTGCGCGAGTTGAAGCACTTGTTTACTGCGCCATGATTCAGCCACGATGTTGGCCAGCGGTTTGCCCAAGGCTTCCACTCGCTTGAGTAAGTTCAGCAATTGATTCGTTTCAAAGGGACGAAGTAAGTAATCCGTCGCCCCCGACTTCATTGTTTCCGCCGCCAAAATGCCCTGCTCTTGATCAACAATCGCAATCACCACACCAGCACTACGCTGTTTTTGATGACAAGCGACAAACTCACGTACACACATGTCCGGTAAGTTTGAGCTGACCAACGTAATGCAAGCTCGCTCTTCCAATAGCGCGCTGCGACCAGTACGACTGTGTCTTGCGGAATAACCAGCATTCCCAAGTACATCCAGCACTGGTTGAGCGAGGTGTTCATTTGGCTCAACCAACAAAATATCCATTTTCGTCATCATTGAACCTTTACCTTCTCTTGTTGGGGTTGTTGTTTTACTTCTGGGTTGCTTTTGCCTGGCGTGTGCCTGGCCAAGTCATTTTTAGTAATCACACGCTCGTTATCTCGAACCAAGCGCAGTGTCACTCGACGGTTTTTGGCTTGCCCTGCTTGGGTGTTATTACTGGCAATTGGATATCGCGAGCCATGAGCACGAACTTCAATCAACGAACGGTCAACACCTTGTTGAACCAAAGCCTCTGCGACTTGCTCAGCTCGCTGGCGAGATACGTTTAAATTCGCCAATTGAGAGCCAACATTAACGGTATGGCCATCGACAAGAATTTTGGTGACGCGATCATCGACAGAAATGTAACTGTAGAATGCTGCCAAGGTACTTTGTTGGCTGCGGCTTAATGTTTTTTGACCAAACTGAAATGGTAAATTCACATCACGAGCCTGGGAGTAAGATAACTTTGGCAGTTGATCTCGACATTGATTGAATGAGGTCAATGCATTTTGTATTTGAATGGTTGGCAGAGTGATACTGCTGAGAGCGGAACCTTCACTTCCACCAAGTGACAACGTAACCCAACTTCCGGAAGAAATGGATTCAAGTAGAGACTCTATATCATGCGAGAAAGCGAACTGGTTAGTTGCCGAGGTAAACGCAAGCGAAGCCTCTTCTTTTCTTAAAAGCTCCCCTTCCCACGGTGCACTCTCACTAAGCAATACAGCGCCGTTCCATTTATTGTTGTTATTATGAACGTTGGCAATAAAAGAAACTCGGTTATTTGGTTCCGCGCGGAAATAAAACTTCCCCTCAGGAATATTTGAGTGCATTAAGTTGCATTCAAATTTACTTCCTTTATATAGCCAAGTGGAAATATCCATTGGAACGGTGATTTTCTCACCTGCCAATGCAAAACTAGGTGAAGTTAAACCAGCTAACAGGAATACTTTAGAAAATATTATCAAACGGCTTCTTTGTAGGTATTTATCACAATTCCCTGACATAGAAGGTTTAATTAAATATGCCATTGGATTATAAAATTTGGCATAGGTAATCATATAAATTCCCTATTCTGAAATATTAAAAGTGGTCATAATTCCGTCACAAAGCTCAAGCAAGCATTCATAAATAGACTTTTTAGACCAACAAAACAATGAGTTACAAGGCTCAAATTGCAAAGACTGCCGTTCTATCCATCAGCATTAACTGGTCGAATTAACAACAACTTAGCTAATAATTGTTATATTTTTTATTAACTCTTTTATAAGTCAAAGCTAACTCTTTTTAATTTTCATTAAAAGTACCTATAGTTAGATTCAAATCAACATGTGAACTAAAGTCACAATCTTTAAAGTTGAAACTAAAGGTTCTTAAAAAATTCTGTGTAGACTGTCCGCTATTAAGTTAAAACAGTTTAGTTTGTTAACGCACGGTAAAATACAAATGGAAAGCAGAGTTAATGAGCCTATTTCCGACATCAAATTGCTTGATGTAGAGTTGCTAGGCAAACCTATTCATATCATTCGTGAGAAGCTCGAAAGTTTGATCTCAGAGTCTTGTTCGGGCCTAACCAATGAATTACAAAATTGGCTCAGCACCAACAAAATTGAAGCGAATTTAGTTGCCGTAGAACTACACAGATTCTCACCAACTTTATTGGATAAAGACCAAACCTCCACCTATCAACACCAAGATGGTGGCATGGTGTATATCCATGGAGACGCGCAAGCATTAATCAAACTGGCCGATCGCTTTTACGGCGCCGCAACCGAGCGCACTTCCACTTCTTTGACGGCGAGTGACTTACGGCTTCAAGAGCGCATCAGCCGAATCATCATCAACTGGCTTGCACCGCAAGAAATGTGGCAAACCTGCGAGTACGAGACACCACGAGGAATCGGACTCCATGCTGAGCTTTCTATCGCGTTTGAAGATTTCCAAGGTGCTATTCACCTCAAGCTCGATAGCACCATGATTCAAACTTTGATCGAGCAGCTAGCCCTCCATAACGATACGGACTTGTATCAGCCGTTTTGTCGCTCTCTGGAATCAACACCAGTGCGTCTCAATGTCGTATTGAGCAAGAAAACCATGGCGCTGAGTGATGTGGTCGGATTGCAACCGGACGATATATTGCCCATCGAGCTTCTCAACACCGTGCCAGTAAGCATTGGTAACCAAACTCTTTTCTCTGGCCGTGTTGCGGAACAAGACGGCCAGCTTGTACTGATTTTTAACCCAGATAAGGAATCGCAGCGATGAGCGACGCGCAAGACAACCAAGCATTCGACGCCGATGATTTAAACTTTGACGATTTTCAATTGGAAGATTTTGAAACTGAACAGGCATCCGCTCCCGAGCCTGTTGCAGAGCGCGACCTAAGTTTCTTCAAAAGCATCCCAGTAACGGTCACGCTAGAAGTCGCAAGCAAAGAGATTCCTTTGGGCGACCTGATGAAAGCCGGTGAAGGCACAGTAATTGAACTGGACAAGCTCAATGGCGAACCACTTGATGTGAAAGTAAACGGCTCTCTGATGGGGCAGGCAGAAGTCGTGGTTATTAACGACAAATATGGCCTACGCCTGATCGATGTGCATGACTCTGCGCTTAGCGGCGTAGGTCGATAAATTCAGGTGGGTGGTGCGATGAATCTTCTGAGTGACAGTCAGCTTCGGTTGCCGTTAATGGTGATTGCATTACTGGGTTTACTGCTGTTTGCACTGCCAACCATGGCTGCCGACAATGGCTTAACCATCTTATCCGTTTCCGACGGGGACACACAGCAAGAGTACAGCGTTAAGCTACAAATCCTGTTGCTCATGACAGCTCTCAGTTTCTTGCCAGCCTTCATCTTGATGGCCACCAGCTTTACACGCATTATCGTGGTGTTGGCGATTCTGCGTCAGGCATTAGGTCTACAGCAAAGCCCGCCAAACCGTGTTTTGGTCGGCATTGCACTGGCATTGACGTTACTTATTATGCGCCCTGTCTGGACCGATATTCACGACAATGCTTTTAAGCCTTATGACAATGGCGAGATCACCTTGATGCAGGCGTTTTCGGTGGCCGAAAAGCCAGTGCGAAACTTTATGTTGGCACAAACCCACCAAAGCTCGCTGGAGCAAATGTTGCGTATTGCCAACGAGCCCATCGACCAAAACGTGGAAGACATTTCGTTTGCTGTCGTTTTGCCCGCTTTTGTCATCAGTGAGCTGAAAACCGCGTTTCAAATTGGCTTCATGTTGTTTATACCGTTCCTAATCATCGACCTTGTCGTCGCCAGCGTGTTGATGGCAATGGGTATGATGATGCTGTCACCCCTGATCATTTCTCTGCCATTCAAGCTCGTAGTGTTTGTTCTGGTCGACGGCTGGGCAATGACGGTCGGTACACTATCCGCCAGCTTTGGGTAGTGGAGGCGCATCATGACACCGGAACTCACCGTTACCCTATTTTCTGACGCCGTCTGGCTGATCATCTTGATGGTGGCCGTTTTGGTCGTACCGGGTTTGATTGTTGGCCTGTGTATTGCTGTATTTCAGGCTGCCACGCAAATTAATGAGCAAACCCTGAGCTTCCTGCCACGTTTGTTAGTCACGCTGCTGATGGTGATTTTTGCAGGCCACTGGATGCTACGAAAAATCATGGAGTTGTTTGATTTCTTGTTCCATAACATACCGGGAATGATCGGCTAATGGCGATCACGTTTGCGGAACTGTCTGTGATTCTAGGTCAGCTTTGGTGGCCATTTTTTCGCGTCGGTGCCGTGTTCATTTCCATGCCATTTTTTGGTGACGCGTTGATTCCAGTTTGGGTCCGCAGTTTACTTGCGCTCTCGATTGTGGTGATCACCGCCCCCCTGATGCCACCGATGCCAGAAGTCGAACTGTTCTCGATGACCTCGCTTTTCTTAGCCTTTGAACAGGCGATTTGGGGGCTGATGTTCGGCTTAATCCTGCACATGTTGTTCAATGTATTCACCATGCTCGGCCAGACTATCTCGTTACAAATGGGCTTGGGTATGGCGATGATGAACGATCCGGTTAATGGCTTGTCTGTGGCGATTCTAGGTCGCATGTTCCTTATCTTTTCGACTTTGCTTTTTCTTGCACTTGAAGGGCATTTACTGGTTATTGATATCGTCATTCAAAGCTTTGTCATTTGGCCTGTAGGCTCGGGTATCACCGCCCTGTCTTTGCAAGGTGTCGTGAATATCTTTGGGTGGATGTTTGCTTCTGCGCTTGCCTTAGCATTACCAGCGATCGTTTCTATGCTGCTCGCCAACATCAGCTTTGGTGTGATGAACCGAGCCGCGCCCTCTCTAAACGTTTATGCGCTGGGTTTTCCGATGACCATGCTGTTAGGTTTGTTCAGCGTGTTGATCTCTGTCTCTGGGGTGCCAAGTCGCTATACCGCGTTAGTTCACGACACCATTCGTTTCTTAAATAACTTTATGTTGGGGGGCGCATGAGCGAACAGTCGTCTCAAGACAAAACCGAGAAAGCCTCCCCCCAGAAGGTGAAAAAAGCCCGTCAGGAAGGACAAATTCCGCGCGCAAAAGAGTTCACTACCGCAGTTATCTTCTTAGCCGTTGCGATGTTTTTTTATTCCCAGCTCAACAGTATTTGGGAAAGCATGTCTGGTGTATTCCGTTACAACATGACCCTAACCAAAGCAGACCTAGAAAACCCAAAACAATTGGTGGAGCACCTTGGTCAGAGCTTGGCGGTGATCATTGAGATGCTCTTGCCTCTCTTCACAGTCATCATCATTGTCACCTTTGGCAGCAGCATGGTGTTAGGCGGCTGGATGTTCCGTCCGGCGAACGTGCTGCCGAAACTGAGTAAGCTCAATCCTATTTCGGGCATTAAGCGTATTTTCTCCACTCGATCAGTGGTGGAGCTGGTTAAGTCCACCGTCAAGGTGTTAGTCATCTTCGGCATTCTTTATGGCTACCTAGACAACCATCTTCAGCCGCTACTTGGCATGCAAAACTTACCACTTAGCCAAGGCTTTTCACTGATCATGTCGATTTTGTTTGAAGGTCTGCTGCTGATGGGATTCGCCCTGTTACTGTTCGGAGTGCTTGATATTCCTTACCAGCGCTGGGAGCACCTCAAAGAGCTGCGCATGACCAAACAAGAGCTGAAAGAAGAGTTCAAGAACAACGAAGGCCGACCAGAAGTTAAGCAACGCATTCGCCAAATCCAGCAACAGTTTGCGCGCCGTAAAATCGACAAGATGGTGCCCACCGCTGACGTGGTGATCACCAACCCGACCCACTATGCCGTGGCATTGAAATACGAACCATCGTTGTCCGATGCACCATTTGTGGTGGCAAAAGGCGTCGATGAAACCGCAATGCATATTCAACGCATCGCCCGCGAGAATAAAGTCGAGATCATCAACTCGCCGCCGCTGACTCGTTCGATTTATCACACCACGGCCATTGAGCAAGCCATACCAAGCCAACTCTATATCGCGGTGGCCCATATTTTAACTTACGTTTTGCAGTTGAAAGCCTTTCGTAAAGGGGACGGAAAGGAACCGACGCCTTTGCCTCATTTTTCAATTCCAAAGCATTTGCAACACTGATTAACCCGCGTTTACCCAAGGACACCAGAGTATGTTTAACCGGTTAAAACACCTTCAAACTTCCACTAAAGGCTACATTGGTATTCCAATCGTCTTGTTGATGGTATTGGCAATGGTCATCTTACCTTTGCCACCATTGCTATTGGACGCGCTGTTCACCTTCAATATCGTGTTAGCGATCTTGGTATTGCTGGTCAGCACCACAGCGAAGCGACCACTCGACTTTTCGATTTTCCCAACCATTTTGTTGGTCGCAACCTTACTTCGCCTCACTCTAAACGTTGCTTCAACGCGTATCGTATTACTTGAAGGTCACAACGGCAGCGATGCTGCAGGTAAGGTGATTCAAGCCTTCGGTGAAGTGGTGATCGGCGGTAACTACGTGGTCGGTATGGTGGTGTTCATCATCTTGATGATCATTAACTTTGTCGTGATCACCAAAGGTGGCGAACGTATTTCTGAAGTGTCGGCACGCTTTACCTTGGATGCACTACCTGGCAAACAAATGGCCATCGATGCCGACTTAAATGCAGGCTTGATTGACCAAGAAACCGCGCGCCAACGCCGCAAAGAGGTGGCGAACGAAGCGGACTTCCACGGTTCCATGGATGGTGCATCCAAGTTTGTGCGTGGTGATGCGGTTGCTGGTTTGCTGATCCTGTTCATCAACATCATTGGTGGTATCAGCATTGGTGTATTCGAGCACGGATTGCCTGCATCAGAAGCCTTCAAGACTTATGCCCTGCTGACCATTGGTGACGGACTAGTTGCTCAAATTCCATCACTGCTACTTGCTACCGCTGCAGCCATTATCGTGACACGTATTAACGACAGCGATAACGGCATGTCGGAAACCATGCACAAGCAGCTGCTTGCAACACCAGCTACCTTGTATACCGTCGCCGCTATCATGGCGACCATTGGTATGGTTCCAGGAATGCCTCACCTCGCGTTCTTCACCTTTGCCGCAGTGCTAGCATTTGCGGGCTGGCGACAAAGCAAAAAGCCAGTGCAAGATACACAAATCGACCAAGTAGAAGCCCTATCTCATGCCATGCAGGAAGAAGAAACCGCACTCACTTGGGACGATATTCCTCATGTCCACACGTTATCTTTAGCGTTAGGCTACCGCTTGGTGCACTTGGTAAACAAAGAGCAAGGCGCGCCTCTAGCGCAGCGTATTCGTGGTGTTCGCCGCAATCTCTCTGAACAAGTGGGTTTTCTACTGCCGGAAGTGCGTATTCGCGACAATCTCAGTTTAAAGCCGAACCAATACACCATTGCTTTGAACGGCGAAGTGATTGAGCAAGGCTTTATCGAGCCAGAACGTTTGATGGCGATTGCCGTGGGTGAAACCTATGGCGAAGTAGATGGGATTCTTGGTAGCGACCCCGCCTACCAATTGCCTGCGGTTTGGATAGAGCATCAAGACAAAGCGAAAGCGCTGAACATGGGCTACCAAGTGGTTGACGATGGCACGGTTATCGCCACACACATCAGCAAAATCATGAAAACTAACTTGGCTGAATTGTTTACTCATGACGATGTTGAAGCCATGACTCAACGTCTGACAGCGCAAGCACCAAAATTGGCCGAAGCCTTAGCAGCGGCTCTAACACCAGCGCAGCAGCTTAAGGTTTACCGTCAGCTCCTGCTCGACCAAGTGCCGTTGAAAGACATTCGAACCATCGCTAATACCATGTTGGAATCTTCGGAAAACACCAAAGATCCGATTTTACTCGCGGCAGATGTTCGCTGTGCACTCAAGCGAACCTTAGTTAACTTAGTCGCTGGGCAGAAAAACGAACTGAACGTCTACGCCTTGTCTGATGAACTTGAACAGATGCTGATGACGTCGTTGCAACAAGCACAAGCCGCAGGCGCTGTAATGCTCGATAGCTTCCCTATTGAGCCAAACATTCTTAGCCAATTCCAACAGAACTTGCCTTTAATTCGTCAGCAATTGAAGCAACAAGGGCTGCCGCCAATTTTGTTGGTTATGCCGCAATTGCGCCCGTTATTGGCACGCTATGCACGTACCTTTACCCAAGGATTGGCGGTACTGTCTTACAATGAAATTCCAGAAAATAAACAGATCAACGTGGTAGGAAACCTTGGTTAATCTCATCTCAAATAAAGCGATGTATGACTACTTGTGCAATCTCGCACTGCAACACATTGTCACGGACGACGACCAACTGGTGTTTGATGCGCTCAAACACAATGACATTCAACACGCCTGTCAGGCCATACGTAAAACAAAAACCGGTGAGGTGGAATACCAGCACCTTACCTTGCGCTTTGGAGTACGTGGCGAGCAGAGTGTTTATCAGTTTGAACTGTCTGAGCAAATGCAATATTGCTTAGATTTATACAGCTTGTATCTAGCCCTGCGCCAAACTCAGTTCCAGCTCGATACCTTTCATCCAGACCTTATCAGCAATGTCGTGGTGCCTATTCGGGTCGATGCCTTAATATGGCAAGCAGGGCATCACTTTTTGAATCAGATAATTCAATTCCACAAGGCAGCATTTCAACATGTCGTGCCCGCTTTGCAAGCCGATGAAACTCTTTGCCTGCATGAACGCGTCGCTGCTTTAGTTGAACAGCTGAAAGACAACGCGTATGCCTTGTGGTTTGAAATTGCGACCAGCCAAACACACTTTGAACGCATTGCCGAGTTTGAACCTGACCTGATCAAACTATCGGTCACTATGGAAAACAAGCAAGATCAGCATGCGTTCCTTCCCATCGCACGCTTCCTGCGTCGTAATCAGTTCCCTTGGGTGGCTGGTAGAGTCGCAAGCCAAAATGAACTCAACCGCTATCGCTTACTTGGTGCAAGCTATTACTTCGGCTATTTCAGTGATATTCCCACCTCATTGTCGTTTAAATCGTTCGACGATAAATAAACAGGGGGAACGATAAAGGACAAGTTCAACAATAAGAACTCGCCCTTTTTTATGTCTGAACAGCCTTAAAACGCGGATTTTCTGGAATAGATGTCACTAAAAGTCATCAAATTAGGCGATTTCGAAAAAATTTTTAATTTTCCAATTAATCATTCAAACCAAACGACCGCCTCTAGTTAGTGAGCAAGGGAGAATCCCGAAGCCTGAAAGAATAGTTAAAAACTAAGGAGACCAAGATGGCTTTATCTATGCATACTAACTTCGCATCGCTTGTAACTCAAAACACGCTGAACAATACAAGTAATCTTCTGAACACGTCAATGGAACGTTTGAGCACGGGTTACCGTATCAACTCAGCAGCAGACGATGCAGCAGGTCTACAAATTGCTACCCGTCTTGAGTCTCAAACTCGCGGCATGAGCGTTGCAATGCGTAACTCGCAAGATGGCATTTCAATGATGCAAACTGCGGAAGGCGCGATGGATGAAATGACAAACATCGTATACCGCATGAACGACCTAGCAACTCAAGCTTCGAACGGTTCTGTATCTGCAAACGACCGCACAGCACTAGACGCTGAATACCAGCAACTAGGTGAAGAACTTGCGAACATTATGGATTCAACAAGTTTTGGTGGTAACAAGCTTCTACAAGATACAGGAGCATTTGGTGCAGGAGCAGTTGACTTCCAAATCGGTACTCAAGCGGGTGAAAAGCTAGCAGTAAACGTGTCTACGGAAGTGCAAGCAATCAACGCTTCAATCGGAACATCTGGTTCACTAGCAGTGGGTGATCTAACTTCAGCTGCAAACGCGCAGACTGCAATGACAGCACTAACAGGTGCAACAGGTGATGCTGGTATTCTAGGTCAAATCGGTACTGCACGTTCAGCATTGGGTGCGAACATCAACCGTCTTGAGCACACAATGACAAACCTAGGCAACATGGTTGAGAACACATCTGCAGCGAAAGGCCGTATCACTGACGCAGACTTTGCTGTTGAATCTTCAAACATGACGAAGAACCAAATGCTAATGCAAGCAGGTACAACAGTTCTTTCTCAAACTAACCAACTGCCAGGCATGGCAATGTCGCTACTGCGTTAATAGAACCTTTCTATTCGCTAACAACGCGCAAAATTTAGTTCGTCTGAAAGCTCAAAGCCTCCCCTTCATACGGGCTGTCTCTTATACACA